>JAYWHS010001082.1:0-7279 GCA_043777635.1 Kofleriaceae bacterium
TGCAACGTTTTCGACGGCGGTTTTGAATGGCAGCAAATTGAACGATTGGAAAACGAAACCGATGAACTTGTTGCGATAGTTCGCAGCTTTGGTTTCTGACAAGTTCTTGATCTGGGTGCCGCCAAGTTCGTAGTCGCCACTATCGTAGTCGTCGAGAATGCCCAAGATGTTGAGCAGGGTCGATTTACCAGAACCTGACGCGCCCATAATGGCGACAAATTCACCGGTAGCAATATCCAAATCGACGTCCTGCAACACATGCAGCTTGTGTGTGCCGACTTGGTAGAACTTGTTAATTTTGCGAAGTTTGAGCACGCCGAGAGCGCACCGTAGCGCGCCAGCCGGGTGGCGGCCAGGGCCAACCTAGTGCATTACGACGGCAAAAATACGCCGGCAATTACGATGCAACAAGTTCGCGTAACGCGGCGACGATGGCATCGGCCGTTGTCGGTGCCAACATGGCATTGCCATGTGGGCTCGCGATTTCACACGCTGGAGCTTGTTCACACTGCTTGAGGCACGCCGAGCTGCTCACCGTTACCAGTTTTGCCAGCGCTGGATCTCGATCTAATGCAACGGTTACTTTGTCTATCAACGCAATCGCGCCGGACTTTTGACAGTTACCGACGCAGATCTTGGCAACTACCGTCTGCGGTGCCGTCCACCGAAGTTCGGTGCACAGTGCGACAGCTGCGACATAGTGCGACAGTTCTTGGTTGTTGTCGTCAGCTAGTTCGCGCAGCGCTGCCAACGAAATCTGATCGTCGTTGGCAACTTCTTCAATGGCGAGTGCAAGTTTGTTGAGTCGCGCAAAGTCGAGCTCTTTAACGCCCGTGCCGGCACCACCGCCAGAAACCGTCATCCGTAACGGCGTCTTACTCATGACCACAATCTCTCATGACGGCGAGGCCGCATTACCGTTGACGATAGACGATGAAGCCTTTGGTCGGGTCATAGACCGACACGGCCACCGTGACGCGGTCGCCAAGCACCACACGAATGCGGTGCCGACGAACCTTGCCTGCCAACTTAGCCAAGACTTCGTGGCCGTTGTCGAGTTTGACGCGGAAGTTACCGCCTTTGGCGATGAGGATCACTTCGCCATCGAGATGTACTAGTTCTTCTTTGCTCACTACGTTGTCCTTACCCGGCGTCGCAGAGGCACCCAGGCGGCATGTGGGTAACACGTAACCGGCTCGAAACAAAGGCAGGTCGATCGGCAATAGCGCTTGAAGCGCCACAATCGCAGGGCCAATCCTCGTGGAAACGGTGATCTGGCCCAGATCGCTACTGCTGAGCTGGTTTCTTTTTGCGCATCAGCGCGCTGATTGGCACCAGCGCTGGATCTAAACTCTGGGCCACAATTTCAGCGATATCCAACACCGCGATTTTCTCGTCCATATTGCGTTGCTTCATACCGTCGGTCAGCATGATGTTGCAAAATGGGCAGGCCACGGCCACGGTGCTAACGTTGGTTGCGATGATTTCGTCGGCCCGGTTGAAGTTAACCCGGTCGCCATGTTCTTCCATGAACATGCGGCCACCACCTGCGCCACAACAAAAGCCATGCTGTTTGTTGCGGGTTAACTCTTGAACTCCGCCTGGTGGCGACATCGCTTCGAGCACAGCGCGTGGCGCATCGAACTCGCGATTCCAACGGCCCAAGTAACAACTGTCGTGATAGGTCACAGTGCCCAACGTGCTGTTTTTGGCTTCGAGTTGTTTTTTCTCGAACAAATGGGCGATGAGCTGGGTGTGGTGGATGACTTCAAAGTCGCCGCCAAATTGCGGGTAATCATTTTTGATCGTGTGCAGGCAGTGCGGACACGACGTGATGACTTTTTTGGCACCCGAGGATTTGAGCACTTCAATGTTTTGCTCAGCCAACATTTGGAACAACATCTCGTTGCCAGCTCGACGGGCCGGGTCACCGGTACAGCCTTCTTGGTGACCGAGTACAGCGTAATCAACACCGGCGGCGTTGAGCACGGTGACCATCGCGCGAGTCTGTTTGATAATGCGGGTATCGAACGCGCCAGCGCAGCCGATCCACAAAATGTATTCAGGGTCGGCGTTTTGTTCAATTGTTGGGCAGTCGAGGTCTTTGGCCCAATCCATGCGCTGATCGTTGCCGATACCCCACGGATTACTTTGTCGTTCAAGATTACGGAATGCGCGTTGCAATTCCGGTGGTGTCTTTTCTTGTTCGAGTACCAGGTTCTGCCGCATTTGGATGATCTTCATCGGATGTTCGATAAAGACTGGACACACTTCTTGGCAGGCACCACAGGTCGTGCATGACCACAATGTGTCTTCAGCGATCCGGCCACCGGTCATCTTGGGCATGTCGGTGAGTTGTTTCTCGGTCGCCGCCAAGCGCGCTTTGATGTCGATCACGTCCGGATGCGGATGGGCGTCATCAAAACCATGGGTTGAGGCATAACCTTGCAGTTGCGCCAGTTCGCCTTCGATTGCGCCGATTTGATCTTTAAGGGCGACGCGGTCGAGCATTTCGTAACGAATGTCGTGAATCAACTGCATCGGCGACAGGTTCTTGCCGGTCGCATACGCAGGACAGTAGTTGGTGCAGCGCGCGCATTCGGTACACGCGTAGGTGTCGAGCAAGCTCTTCCAAGAGAATTGCTCAAAGTTACCCACGCCCCATTGTTTTTCGTCTTCGAGATCGATCTTGGGCAAATCCATGCGCCGCTCGGAGCGATTGCGCGTGAAGATGTTGGGTAGTGCGCCCAGCAAGTGAATGTGTTTGGAGTAGGGCAGGTAGTTTAAGAACGACAAGAGAATCAGGATGTGCAACCAATAGCCCATTGCCGCGCCGGTGACGGCTTGCGACGCCGACAGTGGCGCAAGTGCCCGGCCGAGTACACCGGAAATCGGGAATGCCGCCGGCACGCTGCCGCCCGCCGTCAACTCGCCGGCAATGTGATAGCCGTGATAAATGAAGTGGGTCAGCATCAGACAGCCAATCGAACCCAAGATGAGGCCAGCGTCGAGACTCATCGGAATCAAGGCTGGGCGAACCAGGGTGCGGCGAATGATGGCCCACATAATCATGGTTAACACCATGAGATTCATGACGTCGATGAGGATGTAGAGCGGCGTGTACATAAACGCCGGTAGCAGTTTTAGCGAAACATTCGGAAACAGGCCTGAAACTAACAAATCAACGGTTGCGATCGTAATGACTAAAAAACCCCAGAAGATAAACAAGTGGTGTTTGCTGGTGCGATGCGACGGGCCTTCTTCAGCGACCTTTTTCTGACCAAAGAAATAGATGCCAACATCTAACAATCGTCCTGGCAGTTGATCGATGCGCGGTCGTGGATCGGGTACACCCGCGGCCACACCTCGGCCGAATATCCACACCGTCCGCGCGAAGAACGCGAACGACGCAACCAGCAAAAGCAAAAAAATCAGGGAGGTCATACGTGGCGGAGGCTTAGCACTGTTTCGGCTAGTTTGGGGCGGTTGCCACGAGCCATTTACCTACCCTTAGATGCGCGGATGACCGCGATTTTTTTTGGACGGATTTCGAACGCGGGGCGTTGCGGTCGACCGTGGGTTCGCTGAAAGCACGGGGCCGAAGCGTAATTCCGACGCCTTGGTCCGCCGATCTCACGTCGGCGCTCGGTTCCATGCTACGTCCCGGTTCGTGAGTGCGGCGGCAACCCACAATCTACTCGTGGTGAGCGATTTGCACTTTGGCGAAGAGCTGCTGCCTGGCACCTCGCTTGAAAAACGTCAAATCGTCGAACTTGGCGCGCGCACGTTTATTGAGTTCCTTGCTTACTATCAGCAGCGTCGCGAAAATGGTCGGCCATGGCGGTTGGTGGTGGCTGGTGACCTGTTTGATTTTATGTCGGTGATTGTGCCAGCTGCGGCGGCCGAAGCGCGCAGCAACAATGATGTGCGCCTTTGGGGGGCTTCACGTGCGGGCGCTGCCGCCGTTGCAAGGATGGCCTTGGTCGCGCAACGCCACCGCGCGGTGTTAGCGCAACTCCTTGCATTTGCGGATGCCGGTCACGTCATCGATATTGTGGTGGGCAATCACGATATTGAATTGCTCGATCCTGCGGTGGCAACCGAGTTGGGTCGACAGTTACTCAGTATCGCAGGATCGCGGAGCGCAGGTCTGGCCAGAATTCGAATTGCGCCATGGTGCGTCTATGTACCGGGCGCAGTGTGGATCGAGCATGGTCATCAGCACGACGAGGCATGCTCGTTCGAATTTGGCTTTGCTCCGACCAGCCCGGCCGCAGCGTCGACTTCGCATCCAACCTTTTTGACCAATGTTGATTACGCAGCGGTACGTTATTTGGCGACCACCGCGCCCGAACTCGACGCCCATGGTGCCGAACAATGGAGCATCGTTGGCTACATGCGCTACGCCTATCATCATGGTGGGCTGCGGGCTTTTTTGCGCAGCTATGTACATTTTGTCGGCGCGCTACTAGCTGCTCGGCGACAGCATCAGAATCGACCCCAGCGCGAAGCGCGCCGGACCCAACATCAAGCTCGCTTGGTGCAAGTCGCGGCCGAGGCAGGCGTATCACTGACCACGGCAGGTGCGCTAGATCGGCTTGGACGCGCACCACTTACCACCAGCTGGCGGCGGTTGGCGGCAATGTTGTCGCTGGATGTGTGGGCGGTGTTAGGCGCTGGTGTCGTGCTAGCGGTACTGGTATTGATCGTCACTCGCTGGTGGCTTGCAATTCCATTGCTGGTTGGTGTCGCAGCGGCAGTCAAAGTTAGCCTGCGGCATCTAAGCCGAACCCATGTGGCTTCGCAGCTACCGATGCGCCGTGTGCCCGAACGGATCGCCGCGATCGTCGACGTGCCGTTGGTGATTTTTGGGCACACCCACGAGCCGTTGCGTATGCAAATGCCGTCGGGCGCAACCTACATCAACTGTGGCACCTGGTTGCCGGCAGCCCGGCCTGGGTTGCGTCGGTGTTTCACCCATGTGCGGATCGTCCCAAGCGACCAAACTGGCGTAGCTCCGCGCGCCGATATTTTACAGTGGCACAACGGTGCCGTGCGCAACTACGACACTGACGAACGTTGACCATATAACGGGCGCGCCAGTGCTGCTTACATACCAAAACGTAAAAAAACCACAGCGCGATCGTAAGGTCTTACATGGTACTCGGCCGACCGTACGCGACCGACGTTCCCGCTCCTCAGCATTCGCTGGGTTCGCTCCATCACGGGCACGCAGCCTACCGACAACGCGTAAGATCCGTAGTCATCTGGGGTAGTGCCCGGGTACGCGCCAGCTACCGAAGCCGGTTGTTGGTAGCTATTAAAATCGAGACTTTGGTTTTGGGGTGCCGCTGGGATACGCGATGAACGCTAATTCGGTTTTGCGTCCACCGTTGGTGATATCAATAGCAATGGCCCCAGAAAATCTTTGCCTGACTACAAAAAGTTCTGTAGTGCCCCGTAAAACCCGTGCGGTCGCGCGATGTGTACATATTCGGGCCCGATGGTTGACCGCTACACTAGCAGTCAGCTTGGCGGCAGCGGCACTTGTGCCGCCAAGTCTCGCCGATGGAACTGCGCAAACCGGCACGCCAGCCGCGATGCGCTCCTCCACCGTGTTGCGCATTGATGTACTCGCGGCAGGCGAAACCATCCGTTGGACCACAAACACCAACCGAACACTCATTGTCACGAACCCGACCGACACCACGACGGTCGCGACGTTAAACACGGGGAACAGCACCGCAGGCTTGCCGGTGGGAACTTATTTTGCACGCGTAAGCGCTAATTTTTCATCGGGTGGCAACGACTCATGGGCGATCGACGTGCTGGCAGGCGTCACAGCCAAGAGCGGCCGTGTTTGGTCGGCAGCATGGGGATTCAACTCCGGTACATTTGCTGCGTCCACCGCGCAAAACGTTTCGTTCTTTGCGGTTGCCTCTGGCGGTGCGCCGAATCGTACCGCGGTAATGGAAATGAAATTCGCCGGCCTGCAAGGCAATGTGTACGACATTATCGCGAATCAAACGGGTGCGGTTTCGGCGCCGGGGAAAAGCATTGCCGGCGGAGTGATCGCCACCGAAGTGCCAGCTGCTTCGCGAGTTCCGTTGTATTTAACGGAACCCGAGAACGCAAGCTACGATCCAATAACTGCAACGGTCTCGCAAGCTGTTTTCCAAGGAGTCCCGGGCAACGACTGTCCTATCGTAGCGACGGGCTCACCTGGCCTTTTCAAATTTAACGTTGATGTTGTGGGTGCGACCTATCAGGTGATCTGCGACATCAACGGTGACGGTATTTTTGACCCGGCTAGCCCGTTAGACCTATTGCTCGGTGGCCCCACATCAAGTCCAACCACGTCGGTGTCGTGGAATGGAATCCTCAATGGCAATCCCGTCCCCCCTGATCTGTATGACTGTCAAATCAAAGTCAACGTCGGCGAGTTTCACTTCATGGGACTGGACATTGAAACGATCTATCAGGGCATGCGCATGTTTAACCTGGGGCCGGGTGCCCCCCGCCTGCGTACCCCACTTAATATGTTTTGGGACGATAACGCTGTTCTCGCTGGTGGTGATGTGTCGATGCCTGCGCCAACGAGCGTAGTCGGCCCGGTCACCGCACCGCTTGGCGGACTTAGCTCCGGGCCGTTTGCCAACCAAGCCATCGCGGCATCCACGCCCTCCACGGTCGGACAAAATGCACGTGCATGGGGCAATTTTGGTGCGTCGAGTCGTGGCAACAACAACTTGCTCGATACCTATGCCATCGCCACATCGTCAGCCCCCGTACAAATTGCTGTAGAAGCGATTCAAGGTGGTCAAGACTCTGACGGAGATGGTCTTACCGATATCGATGAACTCTGTCGCTGCGGTTCGGATCCCACGCGCATTGACACAGACAACGGTGGGCTCACCGATTTTGAAGAATGTGCGGTGGGCGGCAACCCATCCGATCCCCTCGACGATCGAAAATGCGGCGATGGCATCCGTGTAACTGGTGAAGGTTGCGATGACTTCAACATAACCAACGGAGACGGCTGTTCGTCGGTATGCGCGACAGAACCTGGCTTTACCTGTGTTGATCCAGTGGCCCCGCGTAGTGGCGCTGACGTCTGCACCACGCGTTGCGGCGATGGCGCGCGCGCGGGGGCCGAACGATGTGATGACGGCAACATCATCGCTGGCGACGGATGCAGCGCGGTGTGTCTGGTAGAGACCGGATTTCAGTGTGTGGATCCACCAAGCCCACCAACTGCAGCGGATGTTTGCGCGCCAGT
>JAYWHS010001083.1:0-2181 GCA_043777635.1 Kofleriaceae bacterium
ACAGCATCAAGGTTTGCCATCGGTTCGCCCATGCCTTGAAACACCACACCATGCACACGGCCCAAGCCAGCGCTGAGTATTTCGCGCCGCACGGTCCGCACTTGTTCGACGATTTCCCACGCTGCCAAATTGCGCGCTAACCCAAGCCGCCCAGTGGCACAAAAGCTACACGCCATGGCGCAGCCAACTTGGGAACTCACGCAGACTGAAAACCGACCGGTGCGTTCCAACGGAATACGCACAGTTTCAATGCGTTGCTGATCACTGGTTTCGAGCAAATATTTCACGAACGGATCAACGGTGCTGGCATGGCGTTCAACCACCCGCAGCGTTGGCACCATGGTCACCGCGCGCGCAGCCTCGGCAGCCACCCGGCGCACCGCCGACGTGCCCCGCAACGGTTCATCGCGATGCGCCATCGCGATCAACTTGCGCGCCTCATCAATCCGCACCGCTGGTGCAGCGTCGACCAAGGCTTGCGGCAGGAGCGCAGTGACAGGCAACACCGCGCGACCCTACCGCAGTCACTGCCGCAACGAAAGCCGCTTTCGCGCTGTCGATTTGTCGGTTTACGGCCCAGCCTCACCCAGCCTTGATGTAGGGTGCGCCGACGATGGCCTACCCAGAAGTGATCCGCGTCTTTGCAACCACGCAAGACCCCGATTTTGATTGCCCTTGGCAAGCCAAAAATCCCCGCACCTCGACGGGCTCGGCCGTCGTTATCGGCAAGAACCAAGTTCTCACTGGCGCGCACGTGATCGCCAACGCGACATTTTTACAAATCCAAAAACCATCGCATCCCGACAAAGCCATCGCCCGAGTCAAAGCGGTGAGTCACGATTGTGACCTAGCATTACTTGAAGTCGTAGAGCCCCGCAATTTTTTGCACGACGTCACGCCGGCTGAGCTTGGCGAGATGCCAGCGCTGCGCGACGAGGTCGCCGTCGTCGGATATCCAGTTGGTGGCGAAGAGATCAGCATCACCGAAGGCGTGGTTTCGCGCATCGAAGTGCAACGCTACAGCCACTCGCAACGCAATCTACTTGCGGTCACCGTCGATGCGGCGATCAACGCCGGCAACAGTGGTGGCCCGGTCTTTGGCAACGGCAAAGTGGTAGGCATTGCCTTTCAAAAACTAAATGGGGTCGACAATATCGGCGAAATGGTACCGCCGCCGATTATCAAAGCGTTTCTCGCTGGGGTTGCCGCTAAGAAACAACCCGAAATTCCGGCGATCGGAATTACCACGCAGAACTTGGAAAATCCATTCCTGCGCAAGCAACTCAAGCTGCGCGACGGGGCCAACGGCGTTACCGGCGTGATGGTACTGCAAGTCGAATACGGTAGCGCAGCCGATGGAGTCTTGCGGCCACGCGATGTCATCACGGCGATTGATGGGTTAGCAATTGCTAACAACGGTACAGTGCAATACCTCGGCGCCCATCGGACCCGGTTCGATGTTGTGCTTGGCGATCGTTATGTTGGTGATCGCGTCGAGCTAAGCATTATTCGTGCTGGCAAAGCTGGCAAACGCACCGTCACACTTGGGCCGTGGGAGCCGCTGGTCGCTCGCTCGCGCTACGATCAACCACCACCATTTTTCGTATATGGCGGCTTAGTGTTTCAAATGCTGACCCGCGATTTCCTAACCACCTGGGATAAGTGGTGGAACAAAGCGCCGAAAGAGTTTCTGCATTTGTACTACGCTGGCCAACGCAGCAAAACCCGCAACGAAGTTGTGATCTTGACGCAAATACTCGCTGACGATGTGAACCTCGGCTATGGCCATCTTTTCAATGAAGCGATCGTCAGCGTGAACGGCGCTATGCCACGCGACATGGCCGACTTCGTTGCCAAGCTCAGCAACGCCAAAGGCGCCGTTGAGATCGCGACATCGAGTGGCGGAGTGATTGTGCTTGATGCGACCACCGTACGCCGCGCGACGCCGCGGATTTTGCATCGCTATCGCATTCCGCGCGATCGCACTCCGGGCTTACCCAAGGCGCGTAGCTAACGAGCACCACACGTGGCCTCGCGCGATTTTCTTGGATCGTTTATGGGCCGTCGCTGGGTAGAGCAACGACTCAGCGCGCCAACCGCATGCGGCACCTTGCGCGTAACCTGACACACCTAACGGCGTAGATTTGTCATGGTCAGGTTCCCCACTACGCTGGTCGCGAC
>JAYWHS010001084.1:0-7270 GCA_043777635.1 Kofleriaceae bacterium
TCGCCGAGAAACTCAAGGCGTTCGTTGTCTTCCATGCGGAGTTTTTTAGGCCCGACCTGCTCGTTGCACCAAGAAGTATGGCGCAAGGCATTGGCCAAAACCGAGCGATTTTTAAATGAATAGCCCAACACCGCCTCAAGGGCCGCGAGATCATCTTTAGTCGCCGCAGACTTACCTGACATCATCTGTGGTTGTAACACAGTCCCCGGCCTCACACCGTGCTACGCTCGCAGGCCTCGTGGAGGACACGCGCGAGCGATTCGGCAAGTATCACGTCCTGGAGCGCATCGCCCAGGGCGGTATGGCCGAGGTGTATAAAGTGAAGACCGTTGGCATCGCTGGATTTGAAAAAATCCAAGCGCTCAAGCGGATTCTGCCTGACTCAGCCCAAGAAGATCGCTTCATTCGTAGCTTCATCGATGAAGCCCGGATCGCAGTTGAGCTCAATCACCGCAACATCGTTTCGGTTTTCGACTTTGGCAAAGCCGAAGGCGAGCTGTACTTGGCGATGGAACTCATCGAAGGCAAAGACTTGCGCGGTGCCGTCGGCGACGCCAAAGACCGGGGCGCGTTGATTCCGCCAAATGTCGCGGCCTACATCATTTCCGAGGTGGCAGCCGGCCTCGACTATGCACATCGCAAAACCGACGGCATTGGCGGTGCCATGGGCATCGTCCATTGTGACATTTCACCGTCGAACATCATGTTGTCATGGGATGGCGGCGTGAAAATTCTCGATTTCGGCATCGCCCGAGCGTCATTTTCGTCTGCGTTAGAACGCCGGCGCCTGCGTGGCAAGCCACGCTACATGGCACCCGAACAAACCCGTGGCGACCCTCCAACGTCGGCCACCGACGTGTTTGCGCTCGGTATCATCACCTGGGAATTATTCACCGGCCAAGCGTTGTTTCGCGGCCCCGATTTGCGCGCGATTTTAGCTTCAGTCCGCAACACCGTGCCGGCGCGGCTCGATCACCTTGGCATTGGCGTGCCCACTGAAATTTCCAATGCAGTGGCGGTAGCGTTGTCAGCCGAGCCCGATGCCCGCGGTTCAGTCAATGACCTAGGAATTGCGTGCGCGCGCCTCGGCATGACGGCGGGTGCGCGTGGCGTCGCAGAATGGCTAGCCCAAACCGCAGTGGTCTTAGAAGTTGCGCCCAAATGGCACCTTACACCGTCGAGCAACGCGTCGTTTAGCGTGCCCGGCCATGGCGCTGTCGCGGTCGCTATTCCCGTTGACGAACCGGCCCCGTTGCCGCCGGTTCGCTCCAATACGGTTACGATGGAATTGGCCGACAATCCGGCACCGACGCCGGTTGCGTGGCCAACACCTGACCTCCTGCCGGACGAAGTACCCGAACCATTGCCAGCCCAAGCAGCACCACCATCGCTGATCAAGCAATTGGCTCGCGCCGTGCGAGTCGAAGCACCTGCGGGCGGCAGCACGCCGCGACCGTCGCCAGAATTCGATGGCAACGCGACGCATACGTCGGTGCTTGGCGACGAAGATGTTGCATCCGCACAAATTCTTTCGTCACGGCGCGCTGAATCGCTCGAATCGATCGAAGCGCCGCACAATAATTCGCTCAGCCAGGCGGTGCTACGCAATTCTATCGACGCAATCGATGACGGCATGCGCGACGTCGACGCTGGCGTTCGTGAAAGACGCCGCGTGGTGGTCGCGTTTGCGTTGCTCGACGGTGGCCCCGCCGATGGTTTGCGGCTGCTGACTCGCAGCTTAGGCGAACTTGCCTATCAGCGCGGCGGCGTGGTGATGGCCCTCGAAGATCGTGGCATTTTGGTAGCCTTCGGCCTCGAAATTGCGGGTGAAGATGACGTTGCGATGGCAATGGCTTGGGCCCTTGATGCTTCGGCCATGGCCCGCGATGCTGGCGGTGATCGTGCGCCCGCATCAGTGCGCATCGGTGCCCGCACTGGCGTGACCACCCAACCAGGTGCCGGCACCGCCCGAATTCCTCAAGACGCGATCGACGAAGTGCGGGCGTTAGCGCGCGACGCAGTGCCCGAGCGACCCTTGTTCGTCGGTGGCACCGGCCGGCTGACTTCGGCGCTGTACACCTTGCGCGAAGTGCCGCCACGGCGCGGCGCGGTCCGGCGCGTTAAAGTTTTAGAAGTTGTTGGCCCGCGTTCCTTCGATGAGCGCGATCGCGCCTTGTTTGAACGCCGAGGTAAATTCGTTGGGCGTGGCCGCGAATTACTCGAGCTGGAAAATCTGTACCAGCAAGGGTTACAGCACGGCCAACGCCATACCGCCTTGGTCCGGGGCGGCGTTGGTGCAGGCAAAAGTCGCTTGGTGGCCGAGCTGGTCGCGCGCCTCGGCGGCGCACTTGCCCCAACGGTGGTTGCCGCAAGTGCGGGTTCGGCCAACCGGCTCTCGCCATTTTCGTTGATCGTTGAATTGTGCCAAGCGTTGGTCGGCACCGCTCCAGCGCGTGGCCGCGCTGCACGCAGCAAGCTATCGCAACTCATAGTGGCGCAACTGCGCGCCAGTGGCACCAACGAAGAATTAGCCCGCGCGGCGGCAAGCGATATCGACCGCGCCATGGAGTTGCGCGATGGCGTTGGCATCGCTTCGACTGAACCGGCCGATCTGCGTAGCCGAGTTTCGGTTGCGTATCACGCGATCCGCTACGCCCGTCGACACATTGGCCGCGGCTCGGTGACCATCATCGAAGATCTACATCAAGCCGACGCCGCCAGTCTCGAAGTGCTCAAACACGCACTAGCTATGCGAGTCCCAGGCGGCGAGTTATTGCTGCTCACGACCCGCGATGAAGGGCCGCGCCCGCCGCCGGTCGAGCTGGTCATCGAAGTTGGCGATCTAGTCGGGGCCGAATTGCGCTCGCTGATTATCGATCGCCTAGGACCTGCGGCGACCCCGCTCAATGTTGCAGCGGTGTTGTCGCGGGCCGGCGGCAATCCGCTATTTATCGAAGAATTAGCCAGCGCCGTTGGCCAAGATGCCGACGAAATTCCAGCAACCGCCCGCGACGTAGTGGCAGCCCGGGTCGATCGACTATCTACCAATGCAAAAACCGCCTTGCGCTACGCCGCCGTGATGGCTGGCTCGGTGCGCGCACGGCTGCTCGAAGAACTCATGGCCACCGACCTGTCCGCTGAACTCGAAGAACTGGCGGCCGAAAGACTGCTAGTTCGCAGCGATGCAGCCAGCCCGGAAGCCAACGAAGGTGAACTGCATTTCCCGCGTGGCCTGGTGCGCGAAGTGGTCTACGAATCGCTAGCGCCACGCGCCCAACGCGACACCCACGCTCGGGTTGGACGATTGTTGGCCTCACGCTTTTTCGCGGGTCGCGAAGAGCCGCCGGCTTTGATCGCCGAACACCTTGAGCAAGGTGGCGATGCCGGTGGCGCAGCTGCATTTTGGGTCCGCGCTGGACGGCTGGCGTTGGCAGCGTCGGACGCTGACGGTGCGGTTGCACATTTCACCCGCGTGCTCGACTTAGAGCGCGAGCTTGGCACGGCGCCGCCATCGTCCGCGTCGCGAGCGCGCCGACGGGAAGCGCTGCTCGGCCGCGAAGAAGCGCATCGCTTACAAGGTGATCTAACCAGCCACGAAGGCGATTTAGCGGAATTGATACTACTGTGCGACGACGATGCCGAACGCATGGCCGACATCGCGTGCCGGAGTGCGCAACGGTTGTTGCGGCAAGCGGATTATCCAGCTGCACACGCTGCGACGCTGCAAGCCGAATCGCACGCGATGAGTGCCGGTAGTATTCGCTTGCGCGGCCTCGCACTCAAGTTGCGCGGCGAAGTAGCTGAGCGCCAAGGCCGATTCGACGACGCGCTAACCATGGTCGCTGCGGCCCGCGATCTATTTGCCGCCAGCGGCGATATGGTCGATGAAACCGCGGCCATGGTAGGCGCGGGCCGCATTCACTTGATGCGCTCGCACTATGAAAAAGCTCAAGCTGCATACCGCCCGGTGATCAACCGCATGAAAAACGGCGCTGACCCATGGCTTGAGCGAATTGTGAAGCTGCATGTTGCGGCCATTCAAATGAGTCTTGGCAATTTTGCCGACGCTGCGGAATCTGCCGAGCGGTCGCTTGAGTTGTGCCGACGCTATGGCGATCGAGCGCGTGAAGGCGATGCACTTTCGGTGCTGGCAATTATTCGGGCCGAAGCCGGGCAATACGATGCGGCGGCCACAACATTTGCGCAGGCGCTTGAAATGCTCGAACGAACCAATTCTCGATGGAGCCACACTGATTGCTTAATCTACGCTGGTGCCAGCGATGCCAAACGCGGTGATCGCGGCGGATTACTGCGGATCGAGCAAGGGCTGCGTGATGCTCGCGAACTTGGCGCGCAATATCTCGAGACCAACGCCTTAGTGGCGCAAGCCGGTGCGTTCCTCGAATTCGAGCAATTCGATGAAGCGGTCGCAGCAGCACAAGCCGGTAGTGAGTTGGCGCGGCAAGCGACGCTGACCGGCGCTGAAGTGCTAGGCTTAGCTCGCTTGGCCTATGCCTATAGTCAATTGGGTGCCACTCGCGAAGCGGTCACTGCCATGTTGCGCGCCGTGCAGCTACTTGAAGAACACCTGCATATCGAAGGCTCGGAAGAAGAAGTGTGGTGGCGGTGCGGTGAAGTTGCGCTCATGGCCGACGATCAAGCGCGGGCGACTGCCATGTTCGAGCGCGGCCACCACGGCTATGTGCGCAAACTTGAGTGGCTCGAAGACCCCGAAGAGCGTGAACAATTCGCTGCCATTCGCTGCAATCGAGATCTTGTGGCCCGGGTGACAACATGAAGTTCAAACTTTCACCTCAGTTGTACCTCCTACTCGGGCTGCTTTTGCTGTGCGCGCAGCTTACGGCAACGGCCCATGCCGACACCCCGACCAGGGCCCCAGCGCAAGCCGTGATCGATCGCATTGATTTAGAGCCCAGTCCGCTGTGGGGGTCTGATCGCCTTCGAATTCTGTTTTCCGAAATCAGCGTGCAAGGCGCCATCGTCGATTTGACCGGTCTCAAAGCGGTCCGGCTGATGGTGGGTACCAACGAAAAGAAGGCACCCATGGTGCTGGGCCGGTTCGGCAAAACCGAGTTGCCGCTGGCGATCGCAATCGTCGCGGAATCGTCCATTGAATTTTCCGAGGTCGCGCCGTTGATTCGCGACAATGTACAGTCGCAGCTGTTCAGCTTCCGGCCGACCAACACGCAATGGATGATCGTTAGCTACAGCGACACGGTTAACGTTGGCAAATTTGTTAGCGGCAAAACAATCGGCAATCAGCTCGAACGTCTAAATAATGACGGCAGCACGGGTGATCCCGCGTTGCTCGAAGCCATCGAACGCGCACTCGTTACCCTCAAAAAAGTTAAGCCCAGCAACGCGCGCAAAATGATCATCGTGGTCGGCGATGGCCGTGATCGGGAAAATGATCGAGCTCGGGTTACCGCGATGGGCGAGCGTGCAGCGCGAGAAAATGTTCGCATTCACACGATCGGGTTTGCGGCCAGCGGCGCGCGCCGACCACTGTTGGTGCTGGGCGAACTTTCGAAAAAATCATTCGGCACATTTCGCTGGGTTCGCACGGCGAAAGCTGAATCATGGCAACCGGTATTTGCCCAACTGGCAGCAGAAATCGCCAATCAATACGTGCTGACATACTATGTGCCGTCGGGCGAGTTCGCTGGCAAAAAATTGCATATCGAAACAACCGGCAACTTTGAGCTGGCCTCCAACGAAGCTAAAGTGCCACCAGCCCGTTGCGGCGAACTGACCTGCAACGATAGCCAGGCCTGCGTGGCTGGCCGTTGCAGCAAGTTGGCTCCGGGTGTCAAACGGCAATTCGGCAAAGCCCTGCTAGTTGTCGTCGGCGGAATTGGTTTATTGTCGATTCTCATCGCGGGTGTCAGTGCTGTTAAAAAACGGGCCGCGCGGCCAGTGTCGCTCGCTCCAAACCCAGCAAACGCAAATTTGCCCGGCGCACCGGGGCCAGCGACTAGCTCCGCTGCCGCAAGCCCGGCAAACACGCCGGCCAAACTTATGGGCCCACAAAAAACCATGGTGGTGAACACCAATCCCTCGCCGGCTCGGGCAACGCCCAGCGTCGGGGCCTCCACCAACTCGCCGTACTCGGGCAATGTTGCACCTGTCGCACCACGGGCAACCGCCAGCGCTCAAGCGGTCGCGCCAAGCCGGCCCGCAGCGCCGGTTGGACCACCGCCTGCAACGTTGTATGTACTATCGGGCGCACGCAACGGCCAACGCTTGCCATTACACAATGGCTTCATCATTGGGCGTGGGCCTGGATGTAATTTGGTGCTCGACGATCACGAGGTAGAGTTGCAACATGCTGAAATTCAACTCGATGGCTACGGCAACAGTGCGATCATTGACCGCAACACCCGAGGCGGTACGTTTGTCGGTGGGACCCGTGTTCGCTCCGCAGCATTAACTCACGGCAGCAGCATCCGAATTGGCACCACTGACCTGCGCTATCTGGCAGAATAAGGACGCAGTATGGGCACCATCTTCATCGCCAATAAGCCATTCGTCATTGAAGCCAATGTCGTGAACTGGCACGAAAACGGCTGGGATGCGACGTCGCAATTTTGCCAATCAACGGCGACAGACCCACGGCCGAACTGCATCAAGAGCGGTGAAGGATTTGACATCCCACACGGCCTCAAAGCCGCGCAGTACACAGCGCGCTATTCATTGCGGCCGGCCTTGCGTCGCTACGGCATGAATCCTCCGCTTGATGCGGTTAAAGCCGTCATCAAACAATTTATTTTGCATCACGATGGCTGTACCTCGGCGGACATGTGCTGGAGCGTTCTGCAAAACGAACGTGGTTTGTCCTGCCACTTTCTAATCGACAACGACGGCACGATCTATCAAACCATCGACTTGGCGCTATGTGCCTGGCATGCAGCTGAATACAACCCAGCGTCAATTGGCGTCGAATTTTGCAACCGTGGCGACGCCAATGCATTTCCTGATGTGTATAGCGCTGGGCGGTTTGGGCCCAAACGCGGCACCCGCGCGTGCAAGATCAACAACAGCACGATTTTGTCGTACGAATATACCAAAGCCCAAGTTGATAGCTTTACCCGCCTGGCCAAGGCACTCACGCGGCTACTGCCCAACCTACCGATCGAGTACCCACAATCGAGTCCTGGCCAACAGAGTTGGGGCACCCTCGACAACGCGTACAGTTTTGCCGGCTATCTCGGCCACTATCACTGCACCAATCAAAAATGGGACCCAGGGC
>JAYWHS010001085.1:0-2178 GCA_043777635.1 Kofleriaceae bacterium
CCCGAGGCTGATGACGTACGTCACGACGCGCGCGCGTTGCTGGCAAAATTGCTAGCGTCGCAAGGTCAGCTCGATGATGCTATGAGCGTGATCGCGGAAGGCTTAGCAAGCGCAACCCGCGACAGTTTTTTTGTTGCCAACATGTACACCGTACAAGGCGAAATCCATCAAGCTCGGGCCGAAGCCTTGGCCAAAGATCCAGCGCGCAAAATCGAAGCCGACAACGCACGGCGTGCGGCGATCATCGCGTTTGACCGCTCGATCCAAATCAATACCGTGTTGCAGCAACAACTCGAAGGTCGGCCGCAATGA
Organism: Kofleriaceae bacterium; assembly: GCA_043777635.1. Taxonomy (GTDB): domain Bacteria; phylum Myxococcota_A; class Polyangia; order Haliangiales; family Haliangiaceae; genus JABFXX01. The sequence continues at coordinate 313 of JAYWHS010001085.1, forward strand.
GACACTACGCACCGCAGCCACCATCGAGGGCGAGAGTCTGCACAGTGATGGTTGCGATGGTCATCACCTTGGGCATGGGCGCCTGCGCAGCACGCAAGCCCCAGTACGCTACCGATCCACCGACCACTGCTGCGCCCACCGATGCGCACGCTCGCATCGACGAACTCGCCGCCGCAATTACCGTGCATCAAGCCGCCGCCGGCTGGGATAAAGAACCGAGCACCGCGCCGCTGTTTCCGATGGATGCAGCCTTGCCGATGGCGGAACAAGCCGGTCAACAGGCCTGCCCAGGTTCACGCAGCCAAGCCCCGCGTTGCAGCAAATTGTGCGAGCTGGCCAGTTCTATTTGTCACAACGCCGATGAAATTTGCAAACTTGCCGACGAAGTTGGCGCCAACCTCGGTCGCGATGATTGGGCCAAACAAAAGTGTGGCAACGCTGCCATCGCATGTCAGCAAGGCCAAATGCGTTGTTGTTCGTGCGATGGGTCCAAGGGAACTGAGCTCACACCATGACGATGCAACGACTAACACTTTTTCTCGCTGCGCTCACGCTGGGCACATTGATCCATTGTGGTAGCGCGCAACATAAAGCACAGCACGCGCCCACCACCGCCCAAGGCACGACCGAGCCGCCACCGTTACTGATAGGCGCTGATCCACGTCAGCAAATTCAAGCGCTCGATGATCGAATCAACGTGCATCGAACCCAACTGCAATTACCAGATCTTGTCATAGCCACACCCGGCACCGACCCAGCCAACCCCATGGCCAACGTCAGCACTGCGGTCGCATCATTGCCACAAACCTGTCGGCAATCGCTCAAGCCGCTGTGCACCGATAGTTGCACATTGGGTGCTGCCATTTGCGACGACGCCGGCAAGCTTTGCGAGTTGACCAAACAGCTCCAACCCGATGCCTGGGCCGACGCTAAATGCAGCAGCGCCAAACAGAGCTGCGACGCTGCGATCAAACGCTGTTGTGACTGCAAGTAACCCCAAAGCTTGCACTGCTGCCGACCCACGCGTGTGAAATTCTGAGCGACGCCGCCAGCCACGCCGTGGAGTTACAGTACGATGCCATCGCATGACGTCGACCAAAACCCAACCGGAATTGCCAGTGCCAATTGCACCGTATGCAGCGTTAACCGTGATCCGACAAGTTCACCGGCAAACCGGACCTGTCGCATTGGTGGCCACCGCGTTGTTCTCGATGACGTCAATATTCGCACTTATTATTGCAGGTACAACTTCCTTTGTCGCACTGCCTGCGTTTGTCATCGGCCTCGCAACAGGCGTGCCGGCCATGGTGCTGTTATTTCGCGGGTTGCGTTGGTCACAGGATGCGGAAGCATTGTTGCAAGCCAAGACGTTGGGGCCCGCAGCGACAGGTGAACTGATCGGAAGATCGCTAACCATGCGGGAAGGCCAGCGCGTTGTAACGTTGCGTTTGTCGCGCAGCGAATGTGCGCGCATCCGGCAGCTCGCATTGCCCCACGCAGTTGCAACGATCGCGCGCTAGTAGTTAGTTACCAGCCACCGGAGCACCGGTACGTCGTGCATTGAACTGCTCTGTTAGCTCCCGCATTTCGCGCGCTTTGGCATCGCCGTCGACGACGTTGCGATCGATATCTTGCGAAAAATCGAGTTGATAATAGAGGTCGTTCGCTTGGTTGCACGGCCCGGCGTAACGGATGTAGCCGTACGTGTAGGTCGCAAGCCCTGCGCCCATGCCAGCAAAGCCAATGGCCTTGGTGGTTTGATCGCTGCTGCTGGCAACGATCAAGCCGGCGACCGCGAGGCCAATGCCAGCCCAGCGCGGCAGGCTGCCGCCGTTACAGCGTGAACGTGCACGCTCCAACATTACA
>JAYWHS010001086.1:0-2175 GCA_043777635.1 Kofleriaceae bacterium
GAAAAATTTGGGCGTCGCCCGGGGCACGGGTACCCACGTACACTTTCGTCCCGACGACGAAGTGTTTGGTGGCAAGCTATCGTTCGACGCCAAGTGGATTGCCGAGCGCTTAGAAATTAAGAGCTTTCTGCATCGCGGGTTGGAAATCATCTTCAAAGATGAAACCCACTCGCCGGCGGTTACCACGCGGTTTTTTCACGAAAACGGCATCGCCGAGTACCTGCCCAAGCTAGTCGGCGAGCGCGGCAAAGTTGCCGTGCCGCTCAATGGTGCGGTGTTCTACTTTGAAAAGCAGGACAAAGAAGCCAAGTTAGGCGTGGAGTTAGCGTTGCAGTGGACCGAAGCCACCGACGACATGATCAAGACTCACGTCAACAGCGTGCCGACCCCCGATGGTGGCACCCACGATGCCGGCTTGCGAACGGCGATCGTCAAAGCGATGCGGAACTACATGTCGACGCACAACCTTGATCCCAAGGGCGTAACGTTGACGGCCGAAGACATTCGCGAAGGCGTCGTCGCGATTTTGTCGACCTACGTGCACGATCCGCAGTTTCAAAGCCAAACCAAAAACCGGCTCAATAACCCAGAAGTCGCCGCGCAAGTTGAAGCGCTGGTGCGGCCGGGTCTCGAAAATTATCTCAACAGCAATCCCAACTGGGCCCATGCAGTTGTTGCTCGCGTCATTATTGCGGCTCGGGCGCGTGAAGCTTCACGGGCCGCAGCGCAAGCGGTTACCCGCAAAACAGCAGTGTCACATCGCTTAAACTTGCCGGGCAAGTTAGCCGATTGCTCGTCGACAGATCCTAACGATAGTGAGCTGTTTATCGTCGAAGGTGACTCGGCAGGTGGCTCGGCCAAGCAGGGCCGCGATCGTCGGACCCAGGCGATTTTGCCGTTGCGTGGCAAAGTGCTCAATACCGAGCAAGCCAACAATGCGAAGCTGTTGGCCAACAAGGAACTCCAAGATATCGTGTCTGCGCTGGGCTGCGGCTTTGGCCCTGAACTCGATGTTTCCAAGCTGCGCTACGGCAAGATCTTCTTGATGATGGATGCTGATGCCGACGGCCATCACATTGCCACCCTGCTGCTGACCTTCTTTTTCCGGCACATGCGTGGCCTCATTGACCACGGGCATGTGTATTTGGCCCAGCCGCCGCTGTATCGCATCGATATTGGTAAACAAACCTTTTGGGCACTCGACGACGAGCACCGTGATCGCATCATAAAAGCCGAAGTCAAAGGTAACGCCAAGCCGAGCATCACCCGCTTCAAAGGCCTCGGTGAAATGAATCCCGGAACGCTCAAGATGACCACGTTAGAGCCCAAGACTCGTTCGGCCCTGCGGGTCCGGGTACCGGACGCTGAGCGCTTGACCACCGACATTGTGATCTCAGAGCTCATGGGCAAAGACGTGGCCGCCCGTTTCAAAATGATCACCGAAAACGCCGGCGAAATCGGCGACCTCGACGTGTAACGCCCGAGACGTAGCGTCAACTCGGCGCTCAGGACTACGGCGCTCGGGCCTCCGTACTAGCGTCTGGCGATAGACCGGCTGTCAGACCGCCGCTGCTCACACCAAGTTGTCGATGCACCGCGCGTAGTCGTTCGGTTCACCCGTCCATTTTGATGCGTTGGTGTTGGCCGTGATGGTAAGCGCGGCATGGTCATGGTTTGACGTTGTGCGAGCTGGTGGTGCGTCGATGCGCCGGTTGCGGTGGTCGAAAAAATTCCAGCCATGGCCACCGTCGGCTTCGACCCGGCAGCCGCCTTCGTGCAGCAGCGTATGGTGGGCGCTACACAACAGCATGAGATTCGACAGCGCCGTTTCGCCACCGTTGGCCCAGTGCTTAATGTGATGACCGTCGACGTAACGGCTGTGCATGCACCCTGGAAAACGGCAGGTGCGGTCGCGCAGCCGCAATGCCCGCATGATTGCAGTTGGAATCGTGCGAGTTTTACGACCGACAGATAGCGGCACCCCGTGCGCGTCGACGTGGGCAACCACCACACCGGCGTCGCAGCATAACCGTCGCGCAGTCGAAGTAGCGATGACTTCGCCATCGGCCATCATCGCAAGGTCCGACGGTTCCGCAGAACCGTGCAGACCAGCGTGCGGCACCGTGATGATGATTTCAATCGGCGTGCGCAAAGGTCGGGCGCCTCGCAGCCGAT
>JAYWHS010001087.1:0-2174 GCA_043777635.1 Kofleriaceae bacterium
AAGCTCTTGGTCTCGACAACTTTGCAAAACATCAAGACTTCGTTGAGATCCATCACAGGATGGCATCTAATCCCGAGATGTCGTCGCGAGCAATCCGCGCAACCCACTATCGCCAGCTAACCGAAAAGGTAGATGGTTTTTTTGCGCGCGTAGCTAGCCGAGAATCGGCGGCTATGCAGTGCGGCTCCGGCTGCTCGGATTGTTGTCAGTACGGGTTGAGCACAACGGTGGCGGAAGCCGAAGCCGTGGCGGATGTCGTCGCAGCGATGACCGACGAGCAACGCTCGGTCTTGGCGCACAACATGGCGCGCCGCCAAGCTGAGGTAACGGCCGATGCCGCTGACACGCGTTGTGTGGCATTGAGCGAGGCAGGCCGATGCCTGATCTACGCGGGACGACCCATTGTTTGTCGTTCGCATGGGGTGCCGGTGCGCATGCTCAACGAGCGCTCGTTGCCAGTGGTGAGTGCGTGTTATCGCAACTTTGTCGACCGTGAGCCAGCGACGATCGCCTCGGATTGTGTGCTCGACCAAACTACGCTGTCGGCAACACTGTTGGCAATCAACGCAGGTGCTACCGAGCGTTTTGCCCTCGACGAGCTGTTGGCGGATTTGCTTGAACAAGCCTAAACTGCGCGCTTGCGCTTAGGCGCTTGCGTCGCATAGGCTGGGCGCGATGTATTATCCGATCAAGCACTCACGCTTCATTCAAGTTGAAGCTGCGATGTTCACTAAAAAGCTCGTTGCCGATTGTATGAGCCATGCCTGTCGCGAAGTCCTCGACGGTAAAAATCACGAGCGCCTTGACGCCTGTTGCCAGTACGGTGCGGACACTGATTTATTCGAGCGCGAGAAAATCTTGGCACGCGCTGATGAACTCAAAAAAATTCTAAAGCCCGAGGCAGCGGCAGCGCCTTGGTTCACCACGGACCAAGAAGACATGCCCGACTTTCCTTCGGGTAAAGCGGTGCGCACCGCCTTGTTCGATGGCGGTTGTGTATTTTTGCAACACGACGGTCGCGGCTGCGCTATTCATCGCGCTTCAATAGAAAATGGCTGGGACTTCCACGGTACCAAGCCGCATATTTGCCGGCTGTTCCCGGTTACCTACGATGACGACAGCATTGTGATCGCCGAAGATTATATCGATTATTCGTGCGCGTTTGATGACAGCGCGCCGAGCTTGTATCGTGTGCAGCGGTCGAGCCTCGAAGCGATTTTTGGCCAAGCGCTCATCGTCGAACTGGATGCTGCCGAAGCCGCAGTCTTGGCTGCGCAACCGAAAAAATTACCTGTTGTGACGGTTTCGTAATGGCTGAATTATTGCGTAAGTTTGCGCTCAATATTTCTGACGTCACGCGCAATGTGTATGCCGATGTTGAGGTTCGAATCGCGCAACATCCATCGGAAACGTTGCGCAGTTTAACGTTGCGTATGTTAGCGCGGTCGCTTGAACATGACGATGGCTTGCAGTTTTCGGCAGGCGTGTCTGACGGTGATAATCCAGCTCTCGCGTTGCGTGACTTGACGGGCAAGCTGACCGGCTGGATCGATGTCGGCTTGCCATCGCCTGAGCGGATGCATAAAGCTACCAAACAAGCAGCGCGCGTTGCGGTGTATGGCTCACATCGGCTGCAAGAGTTGGTTGACCAATTGCGCGATGAAAAAATCTTTCGTGCGGCTGAAATCGATGCGGTCTTTTTTGAACCGGGTTTTCTCGACGAGCTGGCGGCAACACTCGATCGCAACAATACGTGGTCGGTGTCACGGAACGACGACGATGTCTATGTAGAAGCCAATGGGGTTTCGGTAGCTACCGCGATACGCCATCTGCGGGCCACCGAAGATTGATTGTACCGGTGGCGAGCTTTGCCCGCTGGCCCGGTATTTATCGTCGCTGAACTAACGTCCGCTGGCCCGCGCGGCCATGCGAGTTTCGAGCACTTTGATGGCGTAGCCACGCTCAGGTGGATCGGGCACTTTGGAGGAGCGCACGCGCACAATCGAGCCCGGTAGTTCCAGCACACCGGCCGACATCGACCAGCCCGGCGGAGTTTGTGGATCGCTCCAGAAATATAACCAGCGCGCATCTTGGGGCGCAACGTTGATACAGCCGTGGCTGCGCACGGTGCCAAAGTCGTTGTGCCAGTACGCGGTATGAATAGCTAAGCCCTG
>JAYWHS010001088.1:0-2169 GCA_043777635.1 Kofleriaceae bacterium
ATATTTTTTCTGCCGTTGCAATTCAGAGCCTTTTGAATCGAGCCCCCTTGCGCTGCGAATCATCACAGCTAAGAAAACCGTGTTGGGATACGCGGTAGCGACCTCCCCGTAAAGACGAATCGCTTCGGTCGACGAGCCGGGCGGCTCGCTGCTTCGAGTAAAGCTAAAAGCTTTTTGACTGATTGCATCTAGCACAGCCAGTTGCACCCGCACGTCGCCGTGTTGGCGATGCGATGCAATCACTCTATCGATCACGCCAATAGGACCAGCCGATTCACTCATTTTCTTGTCTGCTAGCGATCTTCGAAAGTGAATGCGATGAGCATCAATGTGCGTCACCACAACCGTTGGGTCGGTAGATGCCCTCGTGTCCGCGATAATCTTGTCGATTGCCGCTACGCTTGGCTGAACGTTTTTTGACCAACCAATCGAAATTTCTTTTTCGAGTCGAGCCTGCAGCCTCGTGGAGATAGCAGCAGCGTCCCGTAAACCCTTTAGGGTTTTGGGAATCGCATTGTAGGCTATCAACGCTAATGGGTATTTGCCTTGGGATCTTAAGGCATTTGCGCTGCCAAGTTGAGCCCTGGCGACTTGAAGTCGCAGCGCTGGATTCGTGTTTTTTGCGTGAGCAGTAATAGTCCCTTGAAATGCAGATAGCGCCACTGAAATGTCTTCTGAAACTTCATGAGCCAATAAAATAAGTCCAAGATCGACTTTGGCAGCCGTGACCACCGCTACAATCGTTGCGTCCTTGGATTTGGCGAGAACATCGATCAAAAAATTTAGCGGCAAACTAGCGGCGGCGTAGTTACCATTTATAAAATGCCGATTGCTTTCGTCGATGGCAACTTGGGCAAACCTCCGTTGCTCATTCAAGTCTGCTGCCGCTGGATTGTTTAGCTGAATCAGCAGATCAAATCGATTGAGGATGGCGATGTTGAAGTATTTTTTAGTGACCGGGTGGAGAAGGCCAACGTTTGCTCGGATCGCGCTGTCGTAGGCGCCGACGGCCAATTCTTTCCGGCCTTCGGCCTTGTGGATGTTCGCTTTGGAAGCCCATGCGACTGTAGTTATGCGTTCCTTGGAAATTGGATCGAGCGAAGCCGCTGATTGGATTGCGATGTCGTATTTAGCTAACGCCTCAACTGATTCTCTTTGTGACGTAAGTTTGCCGGCTTTTTGCAACAATTGTTCTGCAGCTGTTTCTGCCGCGTTATCAGCGGCGGAATCGCTCACCACCATCAAGACAGCGAGTACCTACGCAGCTACAGCATTGAATCTAGGGGCCAAGAACCGCAGTGGACGCACAGTTTTTAGTAGAGCATAGTTACCGACAACGCACCATCGACGCTTGGTACCTCCGGCGGAGGCCCACCCGGGGTCATTTCTGGTGCGGCTCGAAAGCTGGCAAGTGCGGTCGGTGACCAACCTTCATAGCAGCGCTAGTACGTCATTGGCAAAAGTGCCGTAAAAACGCCGTGGCCGTGAACGGCCAGTGGAGGGAGATATGTGGAGTTTTTGTTAAGGAAATGAAGTACGGCGCTACACGGCGCTAGTCGAAGATGAGCGCGCCGGATGCATCGCGTTGGTTGAGATCCACATTGGGCGGCTTGGTGTAACGCCTGCGCGGGTCAATCAAGTGCCACATGGCGGTAGAGCCCAGCGGGTAGTCAGGCGGCTGGCCAGCGTTCAAGCGGGCGCGTGCAGCGGCGTGGTCGACGCAAAATTGGGCGTTGCGCTGCAGGGCTGCAATTCGATGCCACCGGCTGCGGCACGCAACGTGCGGTCGCAACCCAAACATGGCATGTCTGCGCGCCGGCGTTGCTTCGTGCAATTGGGCACGTACACGGTCCATGCCCAACACTGTTTGGCCGTTCGCTCTCCGCTGGTTTTCCAAGGTGAGTTCGAGCTGCCGCACTTGCGCCATGACGTCGGCGATAAAGGTTGCGCGATCGCCAAGCAATTTGTCATCGCCAAGGTGCAAGGTGAGGTCGCCAAATCGTGGCCGGCACGTGCGATGAAAAATTTTGGGGCGCGGCGTATGAAACGAGGTGTTGTGTTTCATCGCGTTCCAACTCGATGGGCCGATCCACGCACTAGCTTTGCCGACCAGACCCCCCACGACTGGGTTGACGAGGGTGTAGGCCAATTTATCAACAACATCTTGGC
>JAYWHS010001089.1:0-2169 GCA_043777635.1 Kofleriaceae bacterium
GCTGAACTCTCGCTCTTCGCAACTTCTTTGCCGTCGCGGTCAAAGATGCGAATCGTCAGGCTATGTTGATTTGGCCCACCTGCGGCCAGCACCCGCAGGCAACCTTTGGGCGATGGCAACAGTTTGCTGATCGCACCGGTTGCATACAATGAGCTAGCACCGACCGCGACGTGGCAGCCACGGCCTTTGAGCTGCTCAGCCACGATGCTGACGCGATCTGCACCGTCGTCGCCAAAGCCCAAGCGCGCCGGCAGATCGAAGACTGTAATTGCAATGATCGTTGGCGCGAGCAGCATGGCAAATATGCCAGTGACGCGGCCCCAGCGGATGCTGCGCTTGCGTTCGACCGCAGCTTCGCGTCGATCTTGCTGATCGCGCATCGCATTTTGCTCACGTTCGCGGTGGTCTTGTTCGACCAATTTGCGTTGCAACAGGGCATGCTCACGCGCCAGTAAATCGGGCACCGGCTGACCGGCACCGCAGTACTGGCACTTCATCGTGCGAGCCTCGAGTTCGGCCGGAACCGGGATGTTTGCATGACACTCTGCGCACCGAATCATCGACATGATTGACGAAATTGGCAGGCTTGCGGGGCGACGTCAATGCTTCAACTATTTGTAAGTACTCGATTTTGATTTATTTGAAGAGATCGACGTGCAAAACCCTTCCGTAAGGGTAAGATTTGCCAGTTCAACGCTTCCTAACGCTGATTTGTCCAGTGTAGGGTGATCCACTTTTTGAAACGAGGAATCCAATGAGCAACGTACATACTCATTCACACACCACTCCGGCTGCGCCCGTGAGCATGGTTGATGCTGCAGGCCCTGAGTCGCTGATCAAAATCACCGATGGCGCCGCAGTGAAAATTAACGAAATCCGCGAAGCTGAAGGCATCGAAGGCAATATGGGGTTACGCCTCCGCGTTGTTGGCGGCGGTTGCGCCGGCTTTTCGTATGACTTGTATTTCGATGAAGTCACCGAAGTTGACCGCCAGTTCCCTATCAACAACGTCAATGTCGTCGTCGATGAGATGAGCATGATGTATTTGATTGGGACTGAAGTTGACTACGTTGAAGGCCTGCAAAGCGGCTTCAAGTTCAACAACCCAAACGTCAAATCGACCTGCGGTTGTGGTTCTAGCTTCAGCGTCTAACTGTTACCGCAAAGCAGCGCGTCCTTCGCGCTGCCCCCGTCTCGGTGCGTCGTCGACAAAACTCCGAGGCCATCGCCCGAGTCCCGTAATGGTGCGCCATCGATAAAGCTCCGAGGCCGTGGTCCGAGTACCGTGGTCCAAGTCCCGAGTACGCCCCTACGGTTCAAGTGAGGGTTATTTGTGGCCAGCTAGATGACGGCGCGACCGCGCGCTAAGCTGGCGGCCGGCAAGGCGGAGCGAGAACCGTAGCGCAGCGTACTCTTGTACGTGAGCAACGGAAGCGCAGCTCCAACGCAGCCCGACGCCAGCTTAGCGTGCGGGCACTAGGCACTACTTGCGGCGGAAGGTCCGTTCGAGCGCCGCATACATCCCGCCACGCGCCACCAACTCATCGTGGGTGCCGGTCTCGATCACGCGGCCTTTATCCATCACCACAATCATTGCGGCGTTACGAATCGTGGACAGCCGGTGGGCGATCACTAACGTGGTGCGATCTTTCATCAGCGCAGCGACGCCAGTTTCAATTAAACGTTCAGCTTGCGGGTCGACGTGGGCCGTCGCTTCGTCGAGCACCAGCACTTCGGGGTTGCGCACCAAGGCGCGGCAAAACGCAATGAGTTGGCGCTCACCGGTTGAAAAGTTAGCACCGCGTTCACGCACCACGGTGTCGAGGTCAAGCCCGCGTGCGCCGAGAATATGTGCGAGCCCAACACTAGCTACAGCTGCTTCAACTTTACTGCGTTCGATCGCTGAGCCCAAGGCAATGTTTTCATACAGCGTGCCAGCAAACAACATGACATCTTGCGACACCACGGTGATGCGTTTGCGCACGACTTCGAGAGGCAGCGTCGCAATGTCGGTGCCAAAAAGTTCGATGTTGCCCGCCTGGGTTTCGTACAAGCGTGCCAACAGTTTAATCAGCGTGCTTTTACCTGAGCCGGTGGCACCGACGACGGCAACGGTGGCCCCTCGTGGTACCGCCAACGTGACGTTGCGCAAGACCAAGTCGTCGCCGT
>JAYWHS010001090.1:0-2167 GCA_043777635.1 Kofleriaceae bacterium
ATTCGCCGCCAATACCATCGAAGCATCGCAACGTGGGCTCAGCAATTACACAACGCGGTTACAGCGTTTGCAAACCGAGCTTTGCACCAGTGGCTCCGCCAAAATTTCGACGGAAACCGCGACCAAACACGCTGCCAAACAAGCCTGTGCCGACCAAGCGTTGATGGCGCTGGGTGCTACGGTGCAGAGCTTTACCAACCAACCCAATGCGATCTTGATTGCCAATGCCGTCGAAGTCATCGACCAGTTGCCACGGTTGCAAGACTGCGAATCTGGCGTTTGGGCGCAAAATAACGCCGACGTTCCGCCCACGATAGCAGCGCAACTAGTCCCCATCCAAAACCAATTGATCAGTGCCCGCGTGATGATCATGTCGGGCCAGCTGGCCGAAGCCAAAACCAAACTGGCCGCACTCACAACCCAAGCCACAGCTATCGCGTGGCCGCCACTGCAAACCGAAATTCAAGCAGCCCAAGCCCGCGTCGCCATCGCCACGCAGGATCAAGAATTTGATCATCCGCGGATCGTCGCGATTGCAAGTGAAGCTACGGCGGCCGGACAAGACCGACTAGCAAGCGACGTCTGGTCGCTCGCCACCGTTGCTGCGGGTACTGTGCGCAACGAACAAGCCGCTCGCACCAGTGCTGCGATTGCCATCGCGATCGCGCGCAAACTCAAAGATGACAAGCTGGTGCTCAATGCACAAATCGCGCTGGGCCGAGCATTGGTGCAATCACGTGCCATCGACGACGGTCGCGAATTGTGCAGATCCGCAGCGCAGCTTGCGAGTGCGGCCGCCGATGCCGATGTGTTGCAGATCATCGACGCCAATACCTGTGTGGTTGAAGCCTTGGCCGAACAAGCGCGCTGGGCCGACGTGGTAGCGTTGGTCACTGAGAAAAAGCCCCTCATCCACGAAGCCTTTGGCGACGATCATCCAACCATGGCGGCCTGGCTCATCTTCGAATATAGCGCTGCATTCAACGCCGCCGACTACACCAAAGCGCGGGCGTTGTTAGCGCAAGCGCGCGCAATCTTTACCCGGGTGTATGGCGACAACTACATTCGCAGCTTACAGACGCTGCAATACGAAGCCAACTGCGACTATTGGGAGGACAAATCGGCCCTCGCTGCGCCAAAATTGCGAGCGTTACTTGCAAAGCTAGATGCCAGCCACAACACCGATGTGCTGTTTGCTGCGCGCGTACATGCCGATCTAGCGTTGGTAGAACATGAGCTCAAAGATCCCAAAAAAGAGGGAAAAATCTACTCGGCGAAAGTCCAAGTTGAAATGGAAAAAGCCCTGGAGTTGGCTCGCAGCGCTGGCCCCGCGGGCATGCGCGATGTGGCGTTGTTGCAAGTGTACGATGGCCAATTTCACTGCGATGTCGCATTTGAGCCTGGGGTTTTCGAACTGCGCGAAGCCTATGAAACCCTGAGCCGCATCAAAGACCCACGGGCCAATTGGGCCTTAGCTGCGTACGCAATCACGTTGTATGAAAACCAACGTTACAGCGCTGCATTGCCGCTGCTTGAACGGGCGCTCACCGACGACAACGCCAAAGATCTCACACCATATAATCTAGGTGTGATCCGCTACATGTTGGCGCAAAATCTTGCAGCATTAAAACTCGATCCACCCCGCGTTCGGTCGGTCGCTACGCTAGCCATTCAAGACTACCAACGCTCGGGCTATCCTAAAAAGGCACACGAAGTCGAAGTTTTTCTTAAAAAGCAGCGCTGAGATTACCGACGGTACGGTGGCACACGCTGAGTCGTAGTAGGCTGACCGGCATGTACAACGAATTTTTCGGACAAATGAAAAAAACCCTCGGCCAACTCGACAAATGGTTGGACACCGCCGAGACCCACGCCAAAGCCAAAAACTTCGACGCCGCAGTACTGTTGAGCGCGCGTTTAGCGCCAGACCAATTTCCGTGCAGCCGCCAAGTGCAAATCGCTTGCGATACCGCCAAGCTCGGCATCTCGCGCGTCACCGGCAAAGAAGCACCAAGCCACGCCGACACCGAAACCACCGTTGCCGAACTACGCGCTCGCGTGGCGTCGGTGATTGCGTTTATGGATACATTCAAAGCTAGTGACTTTGAAGGCAGCGACAGCCGCGTGATCACGCAACCGCGTTGGGAAGGCAAAACCATGACCGGCC
>JAYWHS010001091.1:0-7218 GCA_043777635.1 Kofleriaceae bacterium
GTAAGTTCCTAAAAGCCCTGGCCGCAGCTGCAAAAACACATCACCTTCGCGTGGCAGGCCCTCTGGGCTGTTGCTCGGCACCTGAAAAACGTTATCAGTTGCCGCAAGTTGGCCGGACAACACCAGGTGCAAGCTCCATTCATCTGCCTGGGCCTGTGGCAAATGGGCGCACAAGCCCGCCAAAATCAAGCCAAACTGCCATATCGCTGGGATCTTCACCGTGCCGGCAAGGTAGCACCGCTGTACTGAGAAAAAGGGCTGACTTTGCAAAAACCGTGACATCGACGCGTCCACGACTTGAAAACCAATCGTAGCGCATTAACATTTGGTCCCCATGATCACGTCAGACCAACAACTCTGGAACGTAACCTTTCCCATGCCTGTGCCTTTCTTGCCGATGTTAGCGGATGAAGATGAGGACGAAGACGAAGAAGAAGAGGAAAAGGAAAAGGACGACGAAGAGGAGGAAGAAGTCGAAGAGGAAGAAGAAGTCGAAGAAGTCGACGTAGATGATGCAGCGCGCCCGGCCGATGGTGATGGCGAAGAAGAAAACAACGAAAGCTGGGTCGAAGATCCGGCCGGCGACGAAGACGAAAAAGATAGCGGGTGGCGCGATGGTGACGAACCGCCGTGGGGCCGCGACGAAGAAGAAGACGAGGACGAAGAAGAAGAAGAAGAGGAGGAAGACGACGATGATGATGATGACGACGAGGAAGAAGAAGAGGAAGACGACGAAGATGGCATTCCTCGACGACCATTGCCGCCACGTCCCGCGCCGCGTGCCGCGCCAGTCTTGCCAATGTTACCTCCGAAGCCTGGCTCGCCTGCGACGACAAATCGGCCAACGCCAGCGCTGCCAGTCAAACCAGCGCTGCCAGTCAAACCTGCGCTGCCAGTCAAACCTGCGGCACCGGCTAAGCCAGTGCCAGCGGCAAAACCGATAGCTCCCGCGAAACCTGTGAAACCTGTTGCCAAGCCTGTCGTGCCGGCCAAGCCCGCCGCGCCCGCCAAACCTGCGCCGGCAAAAAAACCTGCGGCCAAGGCTCCGGCCAAAGCCAAGCCTGCACCTAAGAAAAAATAGGACTTGCCGGCGGGCTTACGGTGCGCTGCTACAAATTGCCGGCGTAGACGTACGCGAATCTGGGCAGCGCCATTTGCGCTACAAACATGGCGTCGGACATGGTTCGATCCGTCGCTAACCGGCGCACATCAAACGGGTCGGCCGGCCCAAATCGGTCGCGCAGCATCGGGGGCGCGATCATGTTGACACCGCTAGCATTGGTGAAGCCCACGCGGTAGCCGGCTTGCAGTAGCGCGTCTCGAACCGCGTGGCCTTTGTGAATTCGACGGCCAACCGGGTACGCAATCGCATGAATCTCGCGACCTAGCTCACGCTGCAAAATTGCTTTGGAGCCAGCGAGTTCTTGATGTAGCTCGTCAAGCGGCACCGTCTGTAACACGCGGTGGCTATGGGTGTGCGAGCCCACCGCCATGCCTTTGCCGATCATCAGGCGTAGCTGGTCCCAGGTCAGTAATACTTCATTAGCTAATTGGCGCTCGATAGTCGGCGTCCATTCGAGATCCGCAGCTTTGGTAATCGCTTGCACAAACACGTCGATGTTCATGTGCGCGGTGTTTTTTACTAGATCGGTAAGGTCGCGCAGTACAGTCGGTGATTGGGTGGAGAACGTGCGCTGAGCCAGTTGGTCCACCACGGTGTCACCTGATATCGTCGGTAATTGCAGCGTTGTGCGTTTAGTTTGTTTGAGCGTCCACGCCAGAGTTTCCCACCAGAACAACCGCCGTTCATCAATAAACTTGGTCGCGATGAAAAAAGTTGCAGGCACCCCCAGCGCCGACAAAATCGGCAATGCAGTGTGAAAGTTTGAGGCGTAGCCATCATCAAACGTAATCATCACGGGATTCGCAGGTAGCTCCTTGCCATCGAGCGCTGCCAACAAATCATCGAGGGAAATCGGGTTTGCCCAGCGCAATAAGGTTTCGAGTTGGCGGCGGAACTGTGATGGGCTGGCATCGGCAACCCCAGGATCAAATTGGTAGTCAGGGTGGTGTTCCGCAATGTGATGATACGTATAGATGGAGACCAGCGGGATTTTGGCCATGCCACGCGCCCGCATTACGGCCGTAAGCGCACCGGTACGAAACAGCAGATTCGCGACCTGTTCACGCAATGCCATCGCTAACAGCATAAACGAAATTCTTTGGCGAGATGCGGCTCGCCGCCGAGAAAAAACCGTTTAGCGTGGGTGCGCTGCCTCTTGGTTGCGGCGATAGCGCAATCTGCGACCACGCGGTAGTGTCGCCGAGTGTTCGTGATCCCAGGTATCGCTGCGTTGGTCATGTTCTTGCTGGCTCGGCCGCAAGAATTCATGCCGATTTTGACACGCGTCCCGCTGTTATATATTTTGTGCGCAGCGGCCTTGGGTGGCTTTGCCTTAGATCTCAAGTTGCGTCGAGTTCAGCCGGTGGCTGCGCCTGCGTTGTTGTGGGTGGTTATCTACATGCTGTGGGCTTTGATCTGCACGGTGATCAAGGCGCCACCGACCTTCGTCGCACGGGCAATTGATCTCAGCATTCTTTTTGTCGTCTTTTATATTCTTGGGCACTCCATTCAACGCCTCCGCGCGCTTCAAGTTGTAGCCGGTGCGCTGATGGCAACTGCATTATTTCTAACCGCAGTTTGTTTTCATCAGGGCTTTGCTGACCGGCAATGTATTGCCCTCGATCCAGGCGACCCCGAGCAAGGCGTCGCAGATGGTCGCGATTGCGAAGTCAAAAAGCAATGTGAAGCTGGCGAAGCTGATCCAAGTTTGGAATATCGGTGCGAAAAATCCGGGCTGTTTGGCACCTGGGCCATCGAGGATCGCGTGCGCTACCGAGGCGAGTTGCACGACCCTAACGAGTTGTCGTTGACGATTTGCGTATTTGGCTTTTCATTCTTAATTGCGTTCATGCTGCGCAATAGATCGCCGTCGTTTAAGGTGCTGGGCGGCCTCGCCGCGATCATGTTGATTTGGACCATCTTCATGACACAGTCGCGTGGCGGCTTAGTTGTCATGATGCTGGTGCCCGGCACCTATCTGGTGCGTAGGTATGGCGTACGTATGATCTTTTTTGGTGCGCTGGTGGCGCTGCCGGTGTTGTCAATGGGCGGCCGCAGTGGTGAAAGCGCTGATGAATCAACGATGCAGCGTTATGAAGCGTGGGCCGCAGGGTATGAGATGTGGCGTGAGTCGCCGATCTTTGGGGTTGGGATGCGGCGTTTTACCGATCACCATTTTTTGACTGCGCATAATTCATTTGTATTGTCGCTTGGCGAGTTGGGTTTTGTTGGCTTGTGTTTGTTTGTGGCGCTCATGTACATCTCCGGCAAAGTACTTATCGTCGGCCTGCGCGAGCTTGACGGCGTGCCAGGCGCCGAGACTGCGCGGGTGTGGGGCATGTCTTTATTTGCATCGTTGCTGGGGCTTAATTTTCAAATTGGCACCATTTCGTTCGCGTATCATTCGGTGACTTGGATCTTGCTTGGTTTTATCGCGGCATGGGGCACAACCGTGCGCACTCATCGCCCGACGTTTTCAGTGCGACTGACCGGGCGTGATCTGGCAATCATCGTGGTGGTTTGTGGGCTGTATGCCGCGATCGTGTTGCCGATTTTTCTCAAACTCAAAGGTGCGATGTGAAGCGCCACCGGCTAGCGCGCGCATGCGTTGCGCTATTCGTCGGGTGTTGGTTGGTTGGTGATGGCGCACCGGCAAGGTCCGCACCGCAAGGCAAAATTATCTACGTTGCCGCGACTGGCGATGACCATCATATTGGTTCCGAATCCGAACCGTTGTTGACGTTGCAACGCGCCGCTGATCTCGCTACCGCAGGCGCTACCATCTTTGTTCGAGCCGGGCAGTATGCGCCATTTACCATTCGTACGGTTGGCCGTCCCGACGCCCCGGTTCGCTTTGTTGCAGATGCCAACACCTCTATCAATGCGGTCGGTGAAAGCGTCGATGCCATTACCGTGGATGGTGGGGCGTGGATCGAAGTGGAAGGCTTTGCTGCAACCAGCGCGGGCGGTGCCGGCTTGCGGTTGCGTTCATGTAGCGCGGTCACGGTCCGGCGCAATCAGTTTGTCGACAACAATGTGTGGGGGATTGTCGCCGATAATTGCAGCGACGTACTGCTCGACAACAATGAGGTTCGAGGCAGCGTGCGCTCGCACGGCGTCTATCTATCGAATGGTGGCGATCACGCGATTGTGCGTGGCAATCGAGTAACCGGCAACACCAGCGCGGCAATTGCCGTCGGAGGTGACAACAAGTCAGGGCAAGACGGCATCATTACCGGCACCGTGATTGAAGATAATATGTTGATCAGCAACGGTGTTGATGGTTCGCCAGCGATTTTGCTCGACGGTGCGGTGACATCGTTGGTGCGAAATAATGTGGTTTGGAAAAGTGGCGGCGCGGGCATTACCTTGCAGCACAAGTATGGCGGCAGCGCGTCGACCGGGACGTTGGTGGAACACAACACCATCGTGCTGGCGTTGGGCGCAACGGTCGCCGTCGAGCTGCAAGATGCTGCGGTTGACACCATCGTGCGTAACAATATCTTGGTGGCTGGAATTTGGCCGATTGGCAGTCGCACCGCCGACGAATTGCTGCCCGAAGCCAAAGGTGCAATGGCGGTGTCGCTCGATTCGCTAGTCGGGTTGCGCAGCGATTACAATATAATGACGCCAAGATTTTTTATCGATGGTGAGCCGGTTGCATTGACGCTGCCACAATGGCAGCAGCGCACCCGGCAGGATAAACATTCGATAAGTCCGTTGCTGGAACGGCTATTCCGCGACGCCGCGAATGGCCAGTTCGAGCTGGTCGCTGGCAGTGCCGCGATTGATCGCGGTGAGGATCCCAACGCCGTACATCGTGACCTTGCTGGCAACGCGCGTCCCGTGGGGTTGCATGTAGATGCTGGTGCTTACGAGTTTTGCACTAGCCAAACTTGCCATCAAATTGATCGGTTACCGGATGCGCCACGGGTCGGGCCGGTGGCGATTGTGACGCCCGGCCCGGCGACCGTAATGGTGCCGCGCGGATGTTGCGGCGGTGGTGGGCCCGAAGCCGTGGTTGCGCCGAGTGCGCTGGTGCTAGTTGGCTGGCCGCGACGGCGGCGCAAGCGGTAACCGTGTTGGTGGCGCTCGAACAGGCGGCTATCGCCAACCAGCGCGAAGTCGGACATCGCGTGCGACCTGCTGGTTCATGTGGGTGAAACACCGCCGCAATCGCTGCTAGCCGCACCCGTCGTCAAATAACTTGCGATCACGGTCGCGCCTGGCCGAAAATATTTTTATGAACCACAACTTGGCTTCGCAAACGCTTTCGGATTGGGACAGCGACGTGCGTCGCATTACGCCGCGCTTGGCGCTTAGTGCGTTATGTTGGGAACTGGTCGGTGGGCGCGAACGTAATGGCCTGGTGGTTGATTTGTCGTCGGAAGGGGCCAAATTGGAGCGGCCATTTCTAGGCGGTGCCACGCCGCGCGAGGTGCAACTTGAATTTGAAGTACCAGGCATCGACGAAGTGATGTGGGCCCGAGCTGACGCCTGTTATGATCAAGTTGTGGCAGCGCCGGTGGATTCTGCCGCTGGCGGCCCACTAGGGCTTATGCGCCGCACCGGGTTTCGGATCGTTGCAGCAGCGCAACGCGATTTGCGCCTGATTCGAGATTATGTATACGAGTTGCGCCGTGCGCAGTGGATCGTGGAGCAGGAGGCCCGACAATCGTTGATGGCGTCCTGCTACATGCGCGGCTAGCGCATCGCTTGTGTAGGAGTAGCGGCCTGCGAAATAATTGAGCGGTTCCGACTGGAGAACGGCAGAGGTGCCGAACCTGGGCTCGGCACGCGCGTCCGAGAAGTACATTATGAAACACGACAAAGAAGCTAACGTTTTGACGTTGGCATGCGCTGTGCTGGCTAGCTTTGTTGCTTGCAACAACACGCCAACGCCATCGTCAGGTCAAGGTAGTCAGCGCAGCCAGAGTGGCGGTCCGGAGTCGTTCACGGCCTACAAACAATCATCGCAGCGCATCGAAGCCGAGCTAATGATGCGGCGTGTGGTGCGACGTAGCCAAGCACATGCAACGGAGGCAGGCGTTTACGTGGTTGGCTCCACCGCGCTGTCACCGGCGGTATCGTGTTGTGAACAAAACGCGAATGGTAAACATCAATGCGCTGTCGATCCTGCGACCTGGCAAGATCCAATCTGGCGCGAACTCGATTTCTCAATCGACGATCCGCACTATTTTCAGTACCAGTACACTGGCACTGCAACCAGCTATAAAGTGATTGCGGTCGGTGATTTGGATTGTGATGGCACCACGATTACGTTTGCCATCGACGGTAATTTCGACGCTGGTAATCCAACGTTTTACCTGACCAAGCCAGCGGCAGACGCGGATTAGGTCTCGGCGGTGCCGCTCTCACTTATTTGCGTGACTCGGCCGGCGGCGTCCACAACCAGCCATCGTCGTCGGCAAATTCAGCGAAGGGCGCGGGAATGTGCCAACCCTGATGTTGCCGCAAGTACGCTGTATACGCGCAGATTAACGCGTCGAAGCGGTGATCACTCTGCAACACTTCTTCGCGTGCAAACCGGCTCGACGGTGCAAAGCGCAACGCTTCAAATCGCGCTAACACCAATGCACGGGTACGCCAAGGATCGGCGTCGCGTTTGTAGCCGCGTGCATCAGCTGGCCCACACAGTGCCGCCACCGTGGCCATTGGCGAAACTTCAATCAGCGATTCATTGAGCACAAAACCGCGACCGGCTAAGCGCCGCCGCACTTGCAACGCACGGCCGCGAATCGAGCCGCCTGCGCCCGACAACGAACTCGGCGACAACACCTGGGTTTGATACACGGCGACCAACTCGGTCACCCGATGCAAGTAGGGCAGCGGCCGCACTCGGCTCGGCCCATGCAACATATGGCCGCCATGAGTCCGCATCCACACCACCGAAGGTTCCTCGCAATCGTTGGTGCCAGGGCAGGTTGGCCGAGGGCAGCGTTCACACGCAGCTTGCGTTAGCGGCGCGGCAACCGCAATTACTGTGGTTGCTGGGTCGGCCTGGTGTAGCGCGGCCCACAGCGCCTCGTCATGCAACGGCTCGGCGCCGGCTCGATGATTGAGCGCCGTGACAT
>JAYWHS010001092.1:0-2162 GCA_043777635.1 Kofleriaceae bacterium
GCGGTGGTGGGCGCTGTTGCGTTACCTGCGCCAGTGCCGGATGAATTCAACGCCAATTGGTCTCGATTCATGAGGGATGGTTATCTTAGTATTTATGCAGATGCAACTAGATTGCACTGGTTCGATGCGGGTAATGACTCTTCTTTGTATATGCAACTGCTTTGCGATAGTTGCCTTGCACTGTTGTGCTGGGTGGGCTGTTGCCGTATTTTGCGGCGAGATGTTGGCCCCATTGCAGACTCAGCGTTTACTCCATCCGCCGAGGCCAACAGTTCCGTCGTGTCATTCTCGCCGGGTGAACATCGCTGCTGGCGGCACAAAATCTGTGACGTGGCTCGCTGGTGGGTTCTGTTTGCAGGGCGTCGAAGCAACACTGCTTGGCACGTTGCAAGCCCGCGCTGCAGAGCAATCTAAACAGCTGCCGATCATCCATGATGAGCTTGCAGGTCACATCTTAGCGCGGCTTGGTTGCGCTCCTCGGGCCGAGCCAGCCAAGGGTGCCTACTGCCGCACAGTGCTTCGCAGTGTGACAATTGACCATTGGGTGGATGCCTTTTTGGCTGAGCACCCGAACGGCACGGTAGTTGAGCTTGGCGTTGGCTTAAACACGCGGTTCGAGCGAATTGCACGCGACCGCGGCTACTGGATCGAGCTTGATTTGCCACGGGTCATTCAGTTGCGTGATCATGTAACCTTGCCTAACGCTCGGCGGCGCCATCTGGCCGCTTCAGTGGCTGCGTTGGATTGGGTTGATGACGTCTTCGCATCATCGGGCCCCCACTGTTTTGTCGCTGAGGCTTTGTTCGGTTATTTGCCGCCAATGGTAGTGCGTTGGTTGCTCCAGACAATCGGTGAACGATTTCCCGGCGCAACCGTCATTTTTGACACCCATCCGAAGTGGGGTGTTGTTGAAGATGCCCGTCTTGAGCAACTGCACGACGGCGTGCATCGTCAAGCGGAGGTAGTTGCAGCGCTTGTCGCCTGGTGTAGCGTCTTGCAACTGGAACAAGGTCTACCGCTACTGCCATTTTCTGCGATTCCGCTTCGGTCATCAACGGCTGAAGGCCGACGCCAAGCGCAGTCCAGCATCTTGACTCGCTGGACTGCGAACTGTAGTTAATCGCCCAATTCTAGTTTGTGGAACTATCAATCAATCGTTGCATCAGTGTTCAGGAAAAATGACTATGAAAAAAAATATGAAGATTTTTGCGGTAACCGCGCTCACCTTATGTCCTCTCTTCGCTGGCTGCGATGATGGCGAAAATCTAAATGAAGAGGAGGTCTTCACTACGGTTTCGCTAACGTTCACGCCGGTTGGCGGCGGCGCACCAGTGGTGGCGGCGTTCAAAGACGCCGACGGTGATGGTGGCAATGCGCCAACCGTTGATCCAATTAACTTGGTCGGGGGAAAACAGTACACCACCACTGTCAAATTTCTCAACGAGCTTGAGACGCCAGCTGCTGACATTACGGTAGAAGTCAAAGATGAAGGCGATCAACATCAAGTGTTTTTCACGGGGGCAGCGGTGAACGGTCCCGCTAGCAACAAACCCGGCGCGGCACTGACGCACATGTATTCTGATATGGACGTCAATGGTTTGCCGCTTGGCCTCACCAATAACTTTGCAACTGTTGCTGGCACAGGCGCATTGACCGTAACGTTGCGGCACATGCCGCCGCTCAATGGCAAAGCTGCCAAAATTGCTGGCGTAGCCGAAACCGTGAAAACTTCCGGCTTGGAAGCAATCGGCGGCTCAACCGATGTGTCGGTGGACTTCACGGTTACCGTTACCGCTCCGTAACCCACGTATTGTTTGGTTTGAGAAATGTAGGGGCCAATGCCCCATCGTGCTGTGGCTGAAGCCTGCTGGCATTTTTAGTCAGCGGCTACACAGTGGTTGTGCGTGCGTGTTTTGCGCTCGCCGGCTGTGATGCCAATGCGCCGAAGCCGCCCGACGTAGGGTGAGCATTTGCGTGGACGATAACTATCGTCGCATCGCAACAGCTCATTGTCGCCGTTTATTAAATGCAATCACTTTGCATGTGCAAGCTGCATGTGTTAACAGGCCGCGCATGCATCAACAAATTGGCCAGTCAAGAGTTTCGGTTTTGTGGCGATTGGGCCTAGCCGGCATCGCATTCAAATGTGTTTCTGCTTTTGC
>JAYWHS010001093.1:0-7211 GCA_043777635.1 Kofleriaceae bacterium
TGTTGCACGTTAAGCCAGTTGGGCACGTATTGCCGGTGCCACAGTCGATTTGGCAAAATGCGTCGAATTTGTATGCGGTGTTAGCGGCCAACGGTGGTGCCGGAACCACATTGAGCGGGAGGAAACAAGATGCAGATGCGGCCGGTCCACCGGAGTAGGTTGCGACGCATGCCGCGTCGTCAGCAGGAGTAATTGTCACCGACGCTCCGACGATTTGCTTGTTGGCATCGGTCATAAACCCAGCTTGGGGATGGCATGGGGTGCTGCAAAAACCAAATGCCGCGTTTGGAGCTGACAAACATGTTGCAGGTGCAGTGCAGGGCATCGCCGCGTTGCATTTTTGGCCGAGGCCCTTTAAGGCGGCTGGTGCGTCGATGGTTTGTGGTGGGGCATCGATCGTTGGCGCAGCGTCAACTTTCACGCTCTCGCTGTCACCGCCGCACGCAGCTGCAAGACCAATCGTACAAATGGCAAAAAAAGCACTTTTAGATAGAAACCCTGCGTTCGACATAAAATTGACTCCCGATTAGAAAAAAGTGAGTTGACTTTTCCCATACAAGACAACGAGTTCAAAGAAAAAATAAGCAAATCTCAGGCTTTTAGCGTGATTTCGACAACCCGTGTTAACGATGTAAACTGCATTACGTAAGCCTTCAAAACTTGGGAACAGGCAACGGGTCAACCTTTGGCGGGATCGCGCCCTGTGGCCGGTGGCGGTACCAAAATTTGCGTAGTTCCGGCCGACTATTTGTTAGGTAATTCTGGAGATCCTAAACCAGAAGTTCCGTGTTAGGGTCGTCGAGTGCCTGGGTACGTTGCCCCGGCGCATCTGATCGAGTTTTAAAGGAGACTCCTGGTTCATGGGTACGAAGCTCTACGTGGGCAATCTGAATTACGGTACAACCGAAGCATCGTTACGTGACGCGTTTGGCGCTAACGGACGAGAGGTCACCAGCGTTTCTTTGATCATGGATCGAGAAACCGGGCGCCCTCGGGGTTTCGCGTTTGTAGAGATGGCAACCGCAGAATTCGCACAGCAAGCGCTGGCGGCTCTCGATGGCCAAGAACTCGAAGGCCGCACGCTTCGCATTAATGAGGCGCGCGAACGCGAGCCTCGTGGTGCAGGTGGGCCGCCTCGCAGTGGCGGCTACGGCGGGCCTCGGCCTGGCGGTGGCGGCGGCTATGCCGGCGGCGGCGGCGGCTACGCTGGCGGCGGCGGCGGTGGCGGCGGCGGCTACGCCGGCGGCGGCGGTGCTCCAAGCGGTGGCGGCTACGGCGGCGCTCCTCCTGGCGGCGGTGGTGCACCCGGTGGTGCGCCTCGGTCGACATTTGGGCCACCGCGTAGTCCCGGCGGTGGCTTCGGCGCACGCAAACCAGATCCTAAACGGGGCACCGGTCGCAAAGACCGCGATAAACCTCGTGGTGAATTTGGTGATCCGGCTGACGCTGGCCGACGCAAAAAGCGCGATGTTGATGACGGCAGCGACTACTAGTTTGTTAGTCGGCATCACTCCGATGAAACGTTGAACCGATGAAACGGTCATTACGCGCTGTCGCGTTGCATCGTCTATGGGGACCATGGGCTATGGCATCGCGTAGCAGTGCTTCATGAATAAACACCGTTTCGTCGTCGCAGCCGATGATGTAGCCTTGCGACTTGACCAACTGTTAGCCAAATACGTGGCGGGTCTATCGCGTCGCAAGGCCCGCGTCGCCCTCGATATTGGTGGCGTATTCGTCGATAGCGCGCGGGTCAAAGTTGCCGGCCGAATCTTGCGGCCCGGCCAAGTGGTCGAAGTTACGTTGGGTGCGGTGCTTGATCGCGCCAGCGGCAACGTTGGTGATGCTGCGCGGGCTCGTGATGTTGCAGATTTACCGCTGCATGAACTGGTGCATGTCGACGACGACGTGATCGTGGTCTACAAGCCAGCCGGGCTGGTGACCGCTCCAACGCCGGAAAGCGATCGCGGCAATCTGTTTGATAACCTCAGGCGAAGCGATCTCGGGCGGATTTTTTTAGTCCACCGCATCGATCTGCCAACCAGTGGCTTACTGGTTTTTGCACGTACCGAGGCGGCCAATAAAGTCTTGGGGGCGGCCTTCGTTGCCCATGATATCGAGCGTGAATATCGTGTGGTGGCAGTGGGGCAAGTGCCGGATGAGTTGACGATTGATCGGCCCATTGAAGGCCGGCGCGCAGTCACCCATCTGCGTGTGCTTGAGCGTTTGGGCACCGCCACGTTGCTTTCGGCCCGCCTTGAAACCGGTCGCACCCATCAGATTCGTTTGCATTTGGCCGGGCTTGACCATCCAGTGGTCGGCGATCACCAACACGGTGGTGAAACCTCGCGGACCTTTTTGCCTCGGGCGCCACGTTTGTTGTTACATGCTGCGGTGTTGGGTTTTGTGCATCCTCGCACCGGCGTGGCGATGCGGTTTGAACGTGAGCTACCGCCGGATTTTGCTGGTTGGCTCGACAAGATGCAGGCCCAGAAATCGAACGAATCAGCGAGCCCGCTTGTACTGTTACCTCACAACGCCAACGAACCAAGTACATAATTGGGCATAACACCGTCGGTGGCCTGCGAGGACCACCGACTGACACCAGCGATTAGCGCACAAGGAATACCAGCGGCGCAGGCAGCCGCGATGTCGGTTTCAAGCTGATCGCCGATCATGATTGGCCGGCCGCCGATCCGTGCGGCACCGCGCAGCAGCAACGCCGGTGCCGGTTTGCCTAAGCGCACGAAGTGCGGCGGGTTATGGGGATATCTCCGCGCCAGTGCGGCTTCAATCATCAAAGCGATTGCACCTGCGGTGAAGCCCATTTCCGTCGCCGATTTGGGATATACGATGTCGGGGTTAGGTAGTAACAGATGCACTTGGCGGTCAGCATCCAGGCAACGGATCGCCGCCGACAACGCGATCTCGGCGCCCGCAAGAAACGGAAATCCGGCGTCATCACAAACTGCAATTACATCGACGTCGAGGCCCGGTGAGATAGGCCGCAGCTCGCCACCTGCATGCACGATGTAAGCGCGTGAATCGTCGGTGCCCAATACCAACGTGCGTGCGCCAGCGAGTTGGTGCGCTGTAAAATACTCTGCGATCAGATCGCCTGCGGTGGTGATAGAGGCTGCTGGAATCGCGAGTCCCAAGGCTGCGAATCGTTTGGCGCACGTTGCCGGTGAGCGTGACGCATCGTTGGTAACAATGCCGTATGGCGTCGCAGTTCGGTTGAGTTCGTGGATAAGCGCAACGGCGTGAGGCAGCGCACCCTCCGCGTTGACCAGCACGCCGTAGGCATCGAACAAGACCGACGTGTGTTCATCAAGCAACTCACGCATCGAGATCTCGCGCGGCGCTGCCTGTCTTGGTATATCCATGCCATGCGCGAGTATCACGACTTGGTTCGTCACGTATTACAAACCGGCGAGCTGCGTAGCGAACGTACTGGCGTCGGCACCATTTCTACATTCGGCGCGCAGACCCGCTACGATCTGCGGCAAGGTTTTCCGATTCTCACCACCAAAAAGGTGTTGTTCGCGGGCGTGGTGCGCGAGTTACTTTGGTTCTTGCGTGGCAGCACCAACATCAATGATGATTTGACCCAGCACACGCCAATTTGGGATGCATGGGCCGACAGCGACGGCGAGCTGGGACCGATCTATGGTTCGCAGTGGCGCAGCTGGGGCAAGTCAGCCGACAACGCAGGGATCGATCAAATTCAAGCGGCCATCGACACCATCAAACGTGACCCCAATTCACGGCGCATTATTGTGAGCGCATGGAATGTTGCCGACATTCCCAAGATGAAATTGCCACCGTGCCACGCGTTGTTTCAGTTTTATGTGCAAGGCGGCCACCTTGATTGTCAGCTGTACCAACGCTCGGCAGACATCGCATTGGGTGTGCCTTTTAACATTGCGAGTTATGCGTTGCTCACTGCGATGGTGGCGCAAGAGTGCAAGTTGATTCCTCGTTACTTCGTGCATACCCTTGGTGATGCGCATGTTTACGTGAATCATGTGGAGGGCTTGAAGCGCCAGCTCGAACGGCTGCCGAAGAAATTGCCGACGCTGCAACTGGCCGACAAGCCGTTGTTTGAGATGCGCTTTGAGGACATCACGCTGGTTGACTATCAGCATGATGCCTTCATAAAATTTGAAGTCGCCATTTAATTCCGAGCTCGGTGGCGTGCGTCGGGCGGCGTTGTCGTTGCGCTTCCGGTCCTCACACACAAGAGTGTGCTGCGGTCCGGTTCTCTCTCCGCCTTGCCAGCCGCAGGCCGGTCACGTTGGGGCAGGTTGATAGTGGAACGATAATAAGTTGAACGACGCGGGTGAGGTAGATGAAGCGTGGGCCAAGATGGAGCAGGGCGGTGCGATAGAATTTCGGCAATTCGTCCTCACAGACTCCATCGCCCGTAAACCCAGCATGCTCGATGATGTTCTCCCGCTCTCCAGCGTTCGCTGGTTCGCTCCATTTTGGGATTAACACACAACGTGGTTGCACGGCCGGCGTGGATGCCAGCAGCGATCGCGGCGCCCGACCGGCCGCCGAAATCGACATCACAAATCATGTAATCAGGCGGATGCCGTGACGGGGAGCGTGAAGAACATCCGAGTTCCATCCCCCACCTTGCTTTCGGCCCAAATCGACCCACCGTGGGCTTCCACGATACGGCGCGAAATATAGAGGCCGAGTCCAAGGCCTCTGCGGTCGTTTTTGCCGACCTGCCAAAATCGCTCGAAAACTGCTTCCAGCATGTTCTCGGCGATGCCCTCGCCGGTGTCGCTGACGCAGAATAGAAGCCCGTTACCGCTGCTTTCGCAGCGTACGCGGATGCTACCGCTCGTGGGGGTGAATTTGATCGAGTTTGCAATCAGATTGGCGAGCACCTGCAAAATCCGATTGTGATCGAAATCCGCCCGCAGGGAGGGCTCGATGTGCTCGACCACAAGCGACAGGGACTTCGCCTCGGCAGCAGCCCGCAGCGCGTCCACCGCCTCGCCTACAACTAGGATCGCATCGCATTTTGTCGCGCGGACGGCCAGCTTCCCTGCGTCTATGCTGGCGACATCGACCAGGTCGCCGATAAGTCGGTTCATGCGCTCGCTGTAGCGCCGGATGCGCAGGGTCTCAGCGATTAGCTTCTGACTGTCGTCGCGTTTTGCCAGCTTTTCGCCGAGCATTGCTGCGGTCAAGACAATCCCGTTCAAAAGATCGCGCAGGTCGTGGCAGACCATGCCAAGGAAATCGTCCCTCGTTGCAAGCGCATCGTCGGAACGTGCACGTTCGGTGAGCAGGTGCTGGTCGGTCGCGTCCCGCTCAAGCGGCAGGTGCCGCGATAGCATAACGGCCATCACTTCGCGCTCGCGGCGCAGGCGCTCATCGGCCTCAGCCCGCTCATCGCGTAGGGTTTCGTCCTCGACCGCCCGCTGATTGGCAATAGCGGCGCTCGGAACGGGGTAGGCCGCCGCCGGGTGCGCTTGTTCATCGGCTTTGTCGCGGGCCGCGACGAGGACAGCGTCGGCATTCTCCCGCGCGCGCTCGACCACCGCGTCAGCTTTGTCTTCGACGGCACCCTGTATCACAGCGAGTGCGACGTCGGCCTTTTCGCGTTCCTCGCGCAGGCTATAGTCAGTCTCCTCGCGCTCGGGCGATACCTGCGAGTCTTGTGTGGACATCGTTGGAGGATACGCGAATTACCCAGCAACTGAGCGCCGAGTCGCACGGATTCATCGTGGATGCAAGAGTGCGCTGCATTGCCGAGCAACGCAGCGACTTGGAGGAACTGTGTCGGTCAGTTTTTTCTTTCATCCTGAAGAAAATTCGACGGCGGCAGCCACACGCCGACGTGACGGGCCAGCGTCGGGCGGCGTTGTTGTTGCGCTTCCGGTCCTCACACAAGAGTGTGCTGCGGTCCGGTTCTCACTCCGCCTTGCCAGCCGCAGGCCGGTCACGTCGGGCAAGAGAGCGAGCGTAGGAAGCGTTTTAGACTTGGGCGTCGCGGCGGGGGGCGAGTTTTTCGATGCGGTAATGGACGGGGGGCAGTTCGCCATCAAGATGGTCGGCAGTGCCGGACCATGGGACAGCTACGAAGTCTTGATCGAGGTCGGGGATGCGAATCTCGCAATCGAAATCGCCGACGACGCGGGTGAGGTAGATGAAGCGTAGGCCAGGATGGAGCAAGGCGGTGCGATAGATTTCGGCACCACCGACGACGAAGATGTGGTGGGCGCGTGGCGCTACGGCGGTTAGCGCCGCATCGAATGATGTCGCGGCGAGGACATCGTCGGCTAGGGTGGGTGCAATGGTGATGGGGCTGCGCGACACGATACAGTTGAGTCGACGCGGTAGGGGGCGGCTATTAACTTCGTTGGACTCCCACGTCTTGCGACCCATGATTATCGCGTTGCGTTGGCCTTCGGCCGCCTCGCTGGTGAGCCGGCGAAAGTGCTGCAAATCGGCGCGCAGCTTGGGCCACGGTAAGCCGTTTTTTTTGCCGATACCCCAGGCTGAATCGGCAGCGACGACAAGATCAAATGTGGGGGTAGTCACGCCGCTACGCTAAGCTCGCGCTGGCCGCTGGTCGAGTGGCGCTGGCAGGATTGATGGTGCCACGTTAGTGCCACAACCTGGGAGGCCGGGTGGGTTTTTACCCACCTTGAACCGCAGCGATGGCACGAGTAACGTACTGGTTGTGAAGCAAATATTTTCCAATATCGCTGTCGTACTTATTTGGGGCCTGGTCGCCTGCGGTGGCCGGAGCGCGAATACCAACGAAAATCCCGACGGCCTAACAAGCAACTGCGTAGGCACCGAGACTCGATGTAATGGGGACACATTTCAAACCTGTAGTAGTGGCACATTTGAAAACACCGAGGCGTGTGTTTCGCCACAAGCGTGTTCGCCGACCTTAGGTTGCGCCGACTGTAATCCTAGCGCCGGCAATGCGTGTCGTGGCAGTGATGTTGTTACCTGCAATCCTGATGGCAGCTATGGCACGTTAGTAATGACGTGTGGTGCCGGGCAAGCGTGTGGCTTCGGTGGCACCTGCGAGCGTGCCTGCACTGTTGACGGGGTTGACTTGGTATACGTCGTCGACGAAGCCAATCGCTTGTTGAGTTTTGATCCACGTAAACTCGACGTGGCACAAGATCCTTTTACGCTCATCGGTACGTTGGCCTGTCAGCCGCAATTGGGTT
>JAYWHS010001094.1:0-2161 GCA_043777635.1 Kofleriaceae bacterium
TTTGACCCATATAACAATCCCTAATAAACAGTTGTCCCGGCTGCAAAAAAACCGCGCGAGTAACGTGCGGTGGGATGAATGCCGGCGACTTGTCGTCGGCAGCAGGGACGGGAAAGTCCCTTGTATAATAGAACTTTGGCGCTGGCGTTGCGCTCGGTCGATTGATCCCTTAGGCTAAAGCTACGCCATGGGCATTTTTTCCAGACTCGGGACACTGATCAAGTCGAACCTTAACGACCTCATCACGAAAGCCGAGGATCCCGAAAAGATGCTCGAGCAGGTGCTGCTCGAAATGCAGCAGCAGTTGGTTGAAGCCAAAAAGGCGGTCGCGATGGCGATTGCCGACGAAAAGAAGCTGCAGAAGCAACTTAGCGTCGAGTCCGACAAAGCCAAAGAATGGGAACGCAAAGCTATGATTGCGGTCCGTGGCGGCGATGACGGTTTGGCTCGGCAGGCGCTCGCGCGCAAGCAAGAGCACGAAAATATCTCGGGCCAATTCCAGACCCAGTGGGCCCAGCAAAAAGCTGCCGTCGATAAACTTAAAGACGCGCTGCGTTTGCTCAGCAACAAAATCGAAGAAGCCAAGCGTAAGAAAAACCTGCTGGTCGCTCGGAAAAAACGCGCCGAAGCGCAGGCCCAAATCGCCAACACCATGCAGGGTCTTGGCGACACCAGTGCGTTTGACACGTTTGACCGCATGTCGGAACGCATCCAATTGATGGAAGCCGAAGCTGAAGCCGGTGCTGAACTCGCTGGCGAACTGTCGGGCGGCGATTTGGAATCTAAGTTTCTTGCCCTCGAAGCCGGTGGTGCTGGCGCTGAAGAAGATGCCTTGGCCGAGCTCAAAGCCAAAATGGGCTTGTCACTCGGTGCAGCCAAAGAAGCCAAGCAACTCAACGCTGGCGAGGTCGTGGCCAAAGCCGATGCCGGCAATTCGGCCTCGGCAGCCTCGGGCGCTACCAAAAAGCCAGCCACCGAATCGCCGATCGTCACACCCGGCGGCCTGACCGCCGAAGACCTCAAGGAACTCGAAGATCTCGACCTCGCCGACCTCGATACTAAGAAGTAGGGCTGAGCCGCAACGTCCTTGGAAGTTGGGCAAAACCGTCTAACTGGCAGTCCTAACGATCAAACCGCGCGAATAGTTGGGATCGCTGCGATTTTCGGTTTACCATTATTTCAGTGCGTATCGATCATCGTTTGCCTGTACCGCTGGCCCAGCCGGTTGATTGGATCAAGATCTTTGATCCGACCGATTGGACAGTTTTTGTTGAAACGATGCTCAACGCACCGCCAGGTACGCCGGTGCAGGTTGAGATTACAGTCGCAGGCTGGTCGGTGTCACTGTTAGGCAGCGTGGTTGGTTCACGCGACGAGGGTGTGATTGGGCTAACGGTTGCCGTCGCTGCGAGTGAGCGCGAAAAGATCAATTATCTCAATGGTTTCGTTCGTGGTGGCTTGCTCAATCACCGCGAAAAACGGCGCTTGCCATTGCAGTTAAACGTGACCTACGGGGCGGTTGATGGCCCGGCGACCACCACGACCAAAGATGTTAGCGATGAAGGCCTGTTTCTACTCTCGGACAAACCTTTGCCGCCAACTTCGCAACTGCATATGTTGATTTCGGTCCCTGACCGTAAACAGCCATGGTCGGTCATGGGCAAAGTCTCCCACGCCATCGGTAGCCACGACGACTTGCCCGCCGGCATGGGCATCATGTTGGATCTCAACGATGTTCAACGCACCGAATGGACATCGATTTTGGTCGAGCTCGAAGCCAAAATGGCCAGCGGCGAAATTAAGTAGCTTGCGAATGTTTTCTTGATGTCGACGGATACTACGCGGGCGCCGCGATCAGCGCGCAGTGCCACTAAGGCAGTCGAGCCTCCCGTGAGTTGGCGCGATGGTGTGTTTCTCACCGGCAGTTCGATCTGGTGTGATGCGCGGCGCCGCCGGGATGTTTGTTTTGCGTCATCGGCGCTCGGCGTTACGTCGCGTGGCCATGGCCAACTCATTGCTACGCCGATAACCATGACGTTGCTTGGGGCGACCAACCCAGGCCAACTTGCGGTGCCTGTGCGCAAGCCGTTTACCTTGGGCAAACTCAAGTTGGAGCTGTTTCCGTCGGGGGCCGCGTTGGGTGCGGCGGCGTTGCGGGTCG
>JAYWHS010001095.1:0-2161 GCA_043777635.1 Kofleriaceae bacterium
CACGTACCGCCGATCTTGATTTATTGTTGCGTCATAGTCATTTTCTCGACGCAACCGATCCTCAACAGCATCGCATCGACATTGACGCTGAGTTGGCGCGACTCGCCACCAGCACCATCGCCGACGAAGCCGAGCTGGCCGCCCTGCACGACCGGGTTACACAGCAGCAGCGCATCGTCGACGAATTACATGACATGGCGCGCAATGTGGCCCTGCTCGAACCGCCGGACTATGGCACGCGCACAGCGGGGCTAACCGAACAGTTAGCGCGCTGCGATCGTTTTGCAGCAAGCATCGGCGACCTAGCGTTGGCGCGCACCACGCTATTGCAACTCATCGATGCACTGCGCGACCCACCGCCCGATGCTGACACCTTGCGCACCTCGACGCTGCGGGCCGACGGCTTGGCCAACGCTGGCAACAAAATGCTGCAAGCCGAGCACGCGTTGCGCGAAGCGATGGCGCTACGCCACGCCGCCGAGTGGAGCAATATCGACGACGTTTTGGGCACACAAAACCAATTGGTGCCAACCCTACAAGAGCAATGCAGCCAAGCCCGCCGCCAACTGCAAGGCTGCGACGATCACGTTTTGTCGTCGGACACGCGGTGGGATGAAGCGTCGACGTTTCGCCAAGCCGCCGAAGGCACATTGCATGGCGCAGTTGAATTGCGCGCGCGCTTACACGCCGAATTGCAATCGCTGGCGGTGCGTCGCGACGCATCTTCGGATCCGACGGCCGAATTGGCGGCCATCGGCGTGCAGCTCAGTGAACTCGACATCGGTTTGCGCGATGCACTCACCCAAGCGGCCACGTTAGCCGAACGCCACACGGCGATGCAGCAACGACAAGCTGATGCTGCGTCACGGCACGATCAAGCCACTACTGACGCAGCTAACGCAACCGCCGCTTGGCAGGCGTTGTCGCAACAAATCGCAACCGATGGCTTAGCGTTTCCCGCTGTGACCAGCACTGACGCAGCCACGCTGGCCTCGATGGCACAGTCGAAACGTGCCGTGTTGCTCGACCGGGTGGCCCGAGCCAACGGCGCAAGTGATTTAGTCGATGCGATCCGTCGCGAGGAAACCAACCCGATCGATGCTTGGCATCGGACCCGGCATTGGCTGGCTCGGCGGGTTCCAGCGCAAGTTGCAGATCACAGTGATCCGTTGCGGGCCTTAGTGCGGCTGCGTGATCAGCTCAGCATGTTACATGCACGCTTGGTCCGCCAAGAAGGCGACCTGCGTGGGACCTCCGAAGATGTTGCGCGTGGCATTGATGTGCAGCTGCGTCGCGCCGCCGGCACGATCAAGCGGCTCAATCAACAACTCGAAGGCATCGGCTTTGGCAGCATTGGTGCGATTCGCGTGCAGATGCGCCGCATCGAAAAGATGGAGCAGATTTTGCGCGCACTGCGGGCCGGCGAAGCGCAAGAATTGCTGTTTTTGCCAACGATGCCGATCGAAGAAGCGCTCGACGAGATTTTTCGGCGCTACGGTGGCGCAGGCAAAAGCGGCGGCCAACGGCTGCTTGATTACCGCGAATATCTCGAGCTGGTTGTTGAAATCAAACGCCAAGCCAACCCCGAGTGGGAAATTGCCAGCCCAAGTAGGCTTTCAACGGGCGAAGCCATCGGCGTCGGCGCTGCGCTGATGATGGTGGTGCTAGCCGAATGGGAGCGCGATGCCAATTTGCTGCGGGCTCGGCCCGCCGGCGGCAGCTTGCGCTTCTTATTCCTCGACGAAGCCAACCGCCTATCGCGCGACAACTTGGGCGTGCTGTTTGATCTATGCCGAACCCTCGAAATGCAATTACTCATTGCTGCACCGGAAGTGGCCCGGGCCCAAGGCAACACCACCTATCGGCTGGTCCGGCACATCGCCGACGACGGCCGCGAAGAAGTGATCGTCAGCGGTCGCCGCGCCATGCTGCAACTTGAATCGGACGCTGATGCTGACGCTGATGCTGATGCTGACACTGTCGCCGTCGAGTCCGCGCTACCCTCCGCCAACACTGCCGAAGTTGCCGTTACAGATCCAACCGCTACCGGTGCAGAGCCAGCGCTCTAACCGACTGTTTCGTGGCACCGGTGCGTTACGGTCAATCAAATGCCACTAACGCCCACTTGTACAGGCAGCATTGTTGTTTGTGCCCAGAGACG
>JAYWHS010001096.1:0-2160 GCA_043777635.1 Kofleriaceae bacterium
CTGTATCCGGTGCAAACCGGTGTGATG
The DNA here is from genome assembly GCA_043777635.1 of Kofleriaceae bacterium. GTDB lineage: Bacteria > Myxococcota_A > Polyangia > Haliangiales > Haliangiaceae > JABFXX01. The sequence goes on from JAYWHS010001096.1 coordinate 28, forward strand.
GGCTTTTTCTATTTGCCCGGTATCATCGTTGCGATTATCGCGCTGCGCAAATTGGGCACTTCATTTGGCTGGTTGATGACACTGCGCATTTTGTTGTGGCTCGGCAGCGTTGCGCTGCTCGGCCTTGCCTTTTACATTTTAAGCGACGAGGGCAACGGCGGGGCAGCGCTATTTGTCGCAATTGCGGCGCTCATCGGTGCCATGTTTTTGTGGGCCGGCGGCACCCTGCAACGCGACGAAAAATACGCTGCGCGCCTCGGTATTGCATTGATGGTGATCGACGTTCCGATATTTGGCTTACTGTCGTGGCCGTATAGCTCGGTGGAACACGGCCTGGTCGGTGGCTATTTGGCGTTACTTGCCTCCATTGTGTTTGGCCATGCCTGCATTCGCTGGTTGCAAAATCCGCGTTTACCCGACGGTGTGAGCCCACCACCGCCATTTCCAACTGCGATCGTGGTGGAGCAGTGATGCCAGCGTATCGTAGAGGACCTACATCCGTTGATAGTGGATTGTAGTTTCATTTTGTACCACCGTGAAGGTGGGCGTAGCAGTGACGCCACTTGGCAGTTTATCAAACGTAACGACCAAGTTTAACGTACGCAGTCGATACGAACCATCGCCATAGGCTAGCAAGCGCTGCGCTGGTTGCCCGACCGGTTCAAACCCAAGACCATCAGGATACGCCGATACGGTTATCGTCGCGATCGAAGCGAGTACCGACGACGGTAGGTCCGCCAACTGCCTGGTGGACTCGGCGGTCATTGCATACACACCCGCAAGTAACTTGGCCTTTTCAAAATTATACGCACTCGGTAGCACGACCGCCTCAATCACCGGAGCGTGCCCGAGGTAGGCCAAGAGCAAGGCCCGGCCAACCACCTCCGGCGCATTTGACATGTCGTTACTCAGCACGATGGCCACCACATCGTCGTCGGGCAAACGCCTAAAACTGGTCACGAATCCGTCAATGCCGCCACCGTGTCCGATGCAATATTTGCCATCGACCAGTGCGGTTCGAATCCAACCAAAACCGTAGTTCGCTTGCACCGGCGTATAGAGCAACGTCTTTTCAGCCGGTGTAAAAAAGTTCCCTTGCAACAGTGTGTGCCACGCCAACAGGTCGCGTGCGGTCGAACGAATGCTACCCGCCGCGTGCGGCACAGTCATGGAGATTGCATCGGCGTCCTCGTCGGCGACGTAGCCGTTCGCCATATTTGGACCTCCGCCCTCGCCCACGAAAGTACGTGTCATCCCTGCGGGAGCAAATAATCGGGTTTTGAAAAAATCAGCAAACGGCCGATGCGTGATCTTTTCGATCATGACACCTAACACCACATAGCCGCTGTTGGAGTATTGAAATTTCTCACCTGGCGAAAAATCGGCACCGCCCTGCCAAATCAGGTCGAGCAATTTTGCAGAAGAAAAGTTTTTATTTTTAAAGCTTTCGTAGTCGGGACGATCGGTAAAATCAGCGATCCCCGAGGTATGCGAAAGCAACTGCGCGACCGTTACATTGGCGAATATAGCTGGGACCTTCAACGGCAAAGTTCCAAGTTTTTGATTGAGCGCCAATCTTCCGTCTCGGATAAGCAACATAATCGCTGCCGAGGTAAAGGTCTTGGTCACCGAACCAATCCGAAACGTCGTATCGAGATTTGGCACCAGCGCTCGGTGGCGGTCGACCTTGCCAAATCCTCGACCGTAAAGTGCCTGACCGTTGTGTACCAGCAAAACGAAACCACTCAACGGCGAACTGTTGTCCGCATCATTGCGAGCAATCAAGGCGTCCAGCGTTACGGCCGGTGCCCAGGCCACCGCAGGGATCGGTACTGCCGGCTGAACCGCCGCTGCTGTGCCACCCCCGCATGCGCCGAGGCAATGTACGAAGATGAGTCCGACCAACGCCCGCGATAGATTTTTCATGCGCACGATTCTACGTGGCGCGAACATCACAAGCACTGTCGCATCGTCGCCATTCGGCTGTCGCATGCAGTCGCATCGCGAAACATCGTGCCGTACCAATGGTCGCCGAACAACCGCCGCGCGCCTGCGCTCAAATTCTTGTTGGTCAAGTTGGTCAACTATATTAACCTATGCCAATGGCAACCAGGTCCACATGTCCGATGATTT
>JAYWHS010001097.1:0-2158 GCA_043777635.1 Kofleriaceae bacterium
ATTGTGCTCAAAGCAACTAATGAACTTATCGGCTGCATCGACCTAGTTGATATTTGCAAGCAGCACCGTAAAGCCGAGCTCGGATATTGGATCGGCGTACCGTATTGGAAGCACGGCTATTGCTCGGAGGCTGCCGCAGCGCTGGTTGGTTTTGGTTTTGCGCAACTACAACTCAACAAAATTACCGCGCGTCACATGACCATCAATCCAGCGTCGGGGCGCGTGATGCGCAATGCACAACTCAAACACGAAGGCACGCTGCGCCAAGAGTTCAACAAGGGTGGCCGGTTCTTCGACATCGAAGTCTACGGCGCTTTGCGCGCAGAGTTTCAACGCACCTAGCACCTTTGCTAGGTGCGAACTGATCTGTTCATACAGTGGCGATTGCCATCGCATGTTAGGTTTGCGCCCATGAATATTTTTCAACAATCGATTCCGCCGATGAAACAAATGCTAACCAACATGCTTGCTTGGTTAGACCTTGCTGCAAAACACGCCGAAGCAAAAAAATTCGACGTCGACACGCTGTGCATTGCGCGCTTGGCACCGGATATGTACTCGTTCACCAAGCAAGTGCAAGCAACCTGTGATGCCGCTAAATTCACGGCGGCGCGCTTGTCGGGCAAAGACGCACCCGTGCATCCCGATACCGAAACCACCATGGTGCAGCTCCGTGCACGCATTAACACCGTGCTCGCGTATCTCGAAACAATGAACGAAGCGGACTTCGCTACCGCCGAAGACCGCATGGTTGCTTTGGCCTGGATGCCAGGTCATGCCGTCAAAGGCAGCAATTATCTCACCCAGTTGCAATTGCCCAACTTCTACTTCCACGCCATGGCGGCCTACGCAATCTTGCGTCACAACGGGGTTGAACTCGGCAAGCAGGCCTTCATTGGACACGTTGATTTTGTGAAGATGTAGTCGGTAGTTACCTGCGTCGGAGAATCCGCACTTTTTGTAACGGCACAAAAATATCGCACTTCGCCGCAGTGTTACGCGCCGCGCCAGCGTAAGGTCCGCTTGGTGGGTATATGAGCGGACGGAATTCGCAAATCATGTGGCGTGTTGTTGGCGTGCTGATGGTGCTACTTGTCGGCGCTTGGATTTTTGGTAGAACACAAATCTCGCAAATCTCGAAGCCTCAGAATGTTGAGATTTCGACGAGCAAGCTAACTCTACAAAATACCTTCGTTACAACACAGTCTGCGTCCCGGACACTTCTTGGGCAGGTTCGGCTTCCTGATGGCAAGCCTGCGGCGAATGCAGTGGTAACCGTTGTGGCGGACGCGTCCCAGATGACGCTCAAGAACAACGCAGATCCTGGTGGCGCGTTTGCCTTCGTAGGCGTGCCGGCGGATCGGTTGATCGTAGCCGCTTCGCTGGACGGTTATACAGCAGGATATGTTGTCGTAGATTTTCGTAGCTCTCGCGATGCGACGACGCACGTTGTCGTGCAACTCGAAAAATGTGCAGCGAGAATTGTGGGGCATGTGCGCGATGCCTCTGGAGGTGTGGTGGTAGGGTCAATGGTTTCGCAGCTTGTGCAAGGTGATCGCGCGCGCGACACGCTAACAAGTGTGGATGGTAAGTTTGAGTTGTGTGTACGCGGAGGTGATACGCAAATTGGCGTTGAAGCGGCAGGCTATGCAGCAACAGTTTTCTCGTTGTATGTTGACAGCGAAACCGAGCGCGACGTTGAGCTTTCACCCGAAGCGGTCATTGAAGGAATCGTGCTTGCTGCAAGTGGTCCATATCCAAATGCGGTCGTCGAGGCGCGCAATAATTTACCGATCAACCTACGTCCGCTGGTGAGGCGTATTCGTACTGCGGATGATGGTCGCTTTCGCCTTGAAGGCTTAACCGCTGGGCGGTGGTTGCTGTCCGCGGCCGGGTCGGATCAATCGAGCCGCGTTGCGGTCGAAGTGGTCGTGCAGTACGGCGCCAACGTCAAGGATGTCACGCTCCGTGTTGCCGCATGCGCAAGCTTGCGCGGCAAAGTGCTTGAGACGAACGCGCCTCAGGCGACAACACGCACCAGCGCCGCTCATACGGCGCCGGTTTCGGGATTGGAAATCTCAGCGGTGCAACGAGAAACATTGCAAAAGTCTCAAACGGCAGTGACGCAAGCGGACGGTTCATTTGAGTTGCAATGCGT
>JAYWHS010001098.1:0-7188 GCA_043777635.1 Kofleriaceae bacterium
CTGTTTCATAAACAGTACAAATGATGGATCGCCTGAATGCTATGCGCGTGTTTATGGAGGTAGCGCAGAGCGGCAGCTTCAGCGCCTCGGCATCCAAACTGGACATGTCACGCGCGATGGTAACGCGGTATGTCGCCGAACTTGAACAGTGGCTTGAAACTCGGCTGTTGCAGCGCACCACCCGCAGCGTTCGGCTCACCGACGCTGGCCAACACTTTCTCCTTCGCAGCCGGCGAATGCTAGCGCTGATGGAAGACCTGGAACTCGAAGCCAGCAGCCAGCACGTTGCCTTGCGTGGGCAACTGCGCGTCACTTGCAGTACGTCGTTAGCGTATGCACAGGTGGCAGCGATGGTCGTGGATTTTTTGAAGCTGCATCCGTTACTCAAGATCGACTTGAACGCTAGCGAGGCGGTGCTCAATTTGGTGGAGGCGCGCATCGATCTTGCAATCCGTATCAGCGCTGCACCCGACCCCATGTTACTTGGCCGTGCGTTGGCACGGTGCTCGTCGGTGCTGGTCGCCGCACCGAGCTATCTGAGTGCGCATGGCGTACCTCACGTGCCGTCTGACCTCACCGCCCATCGGTGCCTTAGCTTTGCCAACTTCGGCAAAAGTATTTGGCAGCTCCGGCGCGGCGACGAGCATGCCGACGTGCGGGTAAGCAGTGCCTTCAGCGCCAACGAAGCGACCGCGCTATTGCAAGCGGCATTGGCCGGCGGTGGCGTGGCAATGCAACCCGTGTATCTGGCAAACCCGCATCTCCTTAGTGGTAATTTACGCGTAGTTTTACCCGATTGGCAGCCGCCCAACATGGGCATCTACGCGCTGTACCCTTCACGTAAACATTTGTCGCCCGCAGTGCGCGCGTTGCTAGATTACCTCGTTGTTAAATTTGCCAGCCTGCAGTGGTAAGCACCGCGCGACCAGGGACGCTACAACGCAACTAACGACGAGGCAGTTTTTGTTGCGTGCGCCAAACCACAACCGCGTCGGCAGCCGGCACTTGACCGCTCTGCCGCAACGCCGCTTCCGCTGATTGCGCGAGTTCAACGACGCGCGCCTGATGAGTACGTGGTTGCAGGGCCCACAGCACTTGCGCCAATTCAAATTGTACCGGTGCGATTTCGTCGGGCAGCATATCGGCAGCACGATGGGTGGCCAAGGAAGTTTCCAGGATCGGCCGAGCCTCCGCAAACCGCTGGAGCGCGCGCAAGCTTGCACCGTGTAGCGCTTGCACCAACGCTAGCATCCCCAGCATCGATTGATCGGCCTCGATGATTTTTGATAAGACCGGTTCCAACAGTTCGGTCAGCGCCAAGGCCTCGGCAAAGCGTTGCTGGGCGAAATAGGCGCGACCAAGATTCGCCAACGTTTCGATGTGTGCAGGATGATCAGCCGCCATGGTTTGCACTTCAATGTCGCGTGCAGCGAGCAGATACGGCAACGCTTCAGCACTGCGGTTAAATTCCACGAGCAGCGCACCAAGATTGCTTTTCACCGTCGCAAGTTGCGGGTGTAATGCCGGGAGCACGTTGCCATAAATTTTATGAGCCTGAATCATGATCGCAATCGACTTATCAGGATCAGACTCTTGATACGCAATCGCCAAACTGCGAAGACAATTGGCAAAATCGGGATGCTCGCTGCCAAACCGCCGCCGCGCATCTGCTGCACTTTGTTCAAGCACCGGCAAGGCATCGGCCATGCGATCATTTGATATAAAGGCATCACCGAGATCTTGAGCTAACTCAGCACGGTCACTTTCGTCGAGGTCAGGGAGCTTTGCCAACGCACCTTGCAACAACTCCAACGCTCCTTTGCGATCACCACGTAGCGACAACAACGCGGCCTGGGCTGACATGAATTTGGCTCTAATTGGATCACTGTGCTGCAAGGTTTCCACCAGTGCCAAACCAAGATCAATCTGCTGTTGGCTTTGGGCAGGTTGATCCCAGTTCGTGCCAAATAACACCGCAAGCCGTGCGCGCATGCGCGCTTCGAGCCAGCGACTGCGCCCAGCCACTGCGGCGAGTGCGCCCCGCTCAAACGTGGACTGCGCCGCTGTCGAGGCACCAGCGGCATATTGCAAATTCGCCAACACCCACAACGCCTCAGCTTCGAGCGGCCGATAACCCAGTGTGGCAGCGTCGCTGGCCGCTGCCGTGGCCAACACAACGCCAGCGTCGAACTTGGCAGTCACCAACATGTTGTCGGCTTCGGCTAGTTGCCGACGGATCGCTGCGGCAGCGCGGCGCTTGCTCGGCTCGGGCGGGACTGAGACTTCGTCGGCCAACGTTGCTACGTCGGCGCAATTGCGAACATCAACAAGTTGATCCAGCGCTTCCACGGTGTGCGTAACTACGTTGGCATCAGCGTTTGCCAACAGTTGTCCTGTGGCTTGCAACGCAGCCGTACCGCGATCGAGACATTGGCTGCGGCGATCGAGCAACGCAGCCGATTGCGTGTGTTGCACATGAGTGGCTCGACACGCAGCGGTGTAACCCGCCCGCAAGGTTGCAGTGTAGGCATCAAGCCGACGCTGTGCAGTGTCACGCGCCAACGCAGCGTACGGTAACCCAACACGATCATAGGCTTGTTGCAGCTTGTCGGTTTGGGCTGGCGTCCAAGCTGCGATGACGTCAGCGTCGGCCGCAGCACACGGATCGGTCGCTGTGGCACCAGGCCACGCCACCACCAGCAGCGCGGCGATGGCAACTACAAGTACCGCAGCAGCGCCGATCCAAGGCCAACGGCGGGGTTGCGCAAGTCGTCGCAACGCATCAGCGACCTCGCGCATCGCTGGAAATCGCGCATCAGGCTGTGGTGCAAGACTACGCTGCAATAACGCCTTGGCACCGCCGCTACTATCGCCCCATTCAACAATTGGCTGTTGCATGGCCACCGAAAGCGCTGCGATATTGGTTGCGACAAACGGCCGTTTGCCAACGAGTGCTTCAAATAGCGTGACGGCAAAACTGTATTGATCACTGCGTGCATCCGCACTGCCACCCGCCAACTGTTCGGGTGCCATATAGGCCGGCGTACCAGCGGCGTGGGTCCGCGCCGCAGCCTCGGGCGCGAAGGTCAAATCCGCTACAGGTACGCTCATTCGAGCTAAGCCAAAGTCGGTGACTTTGGCCAGGCCATGGCGATCGATCAATACATTTTCCGGTTTAAAGTCGCGGTGGACAACACCCGCATCGTGGGCGGCAGCGAGGCCTTCGGCGATTTGTGCAAACATGACGTACCACTGACGAGCCGTCAGTCCACCGGCGGCCATTCGTTGCCGCAATGTTTGCCCTTGCACCAGTTCCATTGCAACAAATACGTAGTCATCGGTTACGCCAGCGTCGTACACGCCGACCACCGCCGCATGATTTACTCGCCCCATCGCTTGGGCTTCGCGCAGCACCACATCTGCGTCGGTGAACGTGTGTACATCCAGCAGCTTCAACGCGACATGACGATCGACGACAGGATCGAACGCCTGGTACACCACACCCATCGCACCAGCCCCTAGCGGCTGCGCGAGTTGATACCGGCCAATCGTCGTGCCACTACCCAGATTATGCATTTCATGCGGACTGTGGGCATGCCAATCTCGCGCCACCGCTGCCATCAATTGGCGGCACGTCTCACAATTGTCGAGCTCAAGTTCCACGGCTTCGACTGCGGCGGCATCCAACACCCCACCCAGGAATGCAACAGTGGTAGCCTCGTCCAAACATCCCATGCCCAATGGCTTTAGCGTAATTCGTGACTGCTATCAAGCGGGTGGGAAAGCCTGGCCGGAGATCAACCTACCATTTGCAACGTTTACGGCGTTGGTCGAACCTCGTTTCAACCAGCAAGCCCACTCCGACGATCAGCGAGCCAGCGAGCTCGACTACCCTGAGCTTTTTCTGGCTTGCGGTTGTGCCGCAGGCGATCCTGCCGCGTTGCGGATTTTCGACCAACAAATCGCAGCCGCGCTGCCTGCGGCTTTGCGGCGGATGAAACTCGATGACGCCAGCATCGCCGATGTGTTGCAACAATTGAGAATTCGGCTCTTTGTCGCAGCTGGCGACCAACCACCTCGCATTATTGGCTACGCAGGCACCGGCAAGCTCGGCGCTCTGGTTCATGTCGCAGCCAAACGCCTGGCACTCGACACCATCCGCAGCCAGCGCCGCATCGACCCGAACGCCAGCGACGATCAACTTGCAACCGCCTCTGTCATCTCGGATGATGCTGCTACCATGTTGAATAAGGCGGAATTACGGCAAGCCTTGCGCCGAGCGTTTGAACAAGCGGCAACTCAACTACCCCGCCGCGATCGCACCCTGCTCCGCATGAGCGTGCTTGATGGCTTAACCATCGACGAACTTGCGACCATGCACCGGGTTCACCGGGCCACGGTGGCGCGTTGGCTGGTGGCCGCACGGGAGCAACTCACCGCCGACGCTCGCAGCCGCTTCATTACGCTAGCCGGCCTCGAAGGTAGCGATTTAGGCCACGCTGGCGAATTGGTCGAAAGCCAGCTGACCGTTAGCCTTGGTCGGTTACTCAGTTCACAGAAGTAGCCGGCACTGATTCACGCGAAGTTGTTGTGGTGGCGCAGCGGATCGTGCGCTGGAGTGGCACCCCGAGGCGAGACCGCACAGGTGCAGCGCTGCGACCAGCTGCGCGGCAACATTCTAGCTAGCCGACCTTGGCCTCAGACTTGCTGTGACTCACTACATGGTGAAATCCAACGCTGAAACAATGGCAAGTATCACGCCACAGAGTCGCGAAGAAATGCTGCGGTTACTCCAAGAAATTGTTCCGGATCTGCACGTCCCCCAAGAAACCCGGTGCTTTTCAGCAACACAGATGCTGATCGTCCAGTCGCTGTGTACCGAGAACAAATCGTGAAAACGCGACGCTATCGAGTGATCAGCAGTTTGCCACGTACACCAGATGGCGTCCCCCACGACATCGTTGGGGCAACACTTATGGGCACGTTGATCGTGGGCTTTATTGTCGCGCTGCTCTGGTCGGTGGCCGGACCCATAATCGCTGCGATTTTCGGAGCCTTAGCGGCGCTTTGGTTAATTTTTGGCCTGTCTCGGCGCGCCAAGCGCGAGCGCAACGAAGCCGTTCGTCGCGGTGAGCGGCGGTCGATATGACGGACATGACAGAACCGAACGAACCAATCGAAACACCCGAACCACTGCCACCGGCCGAACAGGCGCCGCCGCCGCAAGAGTTTCCGCCCAACACGGAGCCTGAGATTGCCCCCCCTGCGCCATCCGAACAGGCGCCGCCGCCGCAGGAGTTTCCGCCCAGTTCGCACGCATAAACGGTGCTACGCCAGACCACGATCACCGCCACGACCCGTTGTATCGCTGCGATTTTCGCAAATACCCTGCGACTCCATAAACCAGGCTGCGTTCTACCGGCATGAACCGACAATTTCACCGTGTGGCTTCGGCCCGCGCGACCGAGTACCGACGCAGAACTATACTCATCGTCGCCGTCCTAGCGGCCGGTCTATCAACCTCGGCTTGCTACCGCCATGTTCGTGCCAATGCACCACCGATGCCTGCGCGGTTACTTCCGGCGATCGATCTCAGCGGCATGCCTGCACCCGGCCTAACGCGTCTCGTAATCGATTCGCCAGACGGCCCAGCAAACGTCGAGCGCTTACGTGGCGGCACGATGCAAGGCGTGGCAGGGACATTGATGCTTGGTGGCTCGCTTCAAGTCGCCACCAATGTTTGCGTCACGCCATGCGTTGTCGACCTGCCCCCTGGCAATATCGAACTGCGATTTACTGCGGTTAACGATTCCACTCGCACCAGCACCGGGTTCGTTAATCTTGACCAACAAACCACTGGCTATCGCCATGCCGTAGGCACCCAGCGCAATCGAGGGTGGCGCGGTTTTGCCGGCTGGCCGTTGTTGGTCATCGGCACCCTTAGCGCTACCGCCTCGGCTCACGATATGACCCAAGGCTCGGACCGCAGCAACATGGGCAGCACTTTGGTCGTTGGGGGACTACTCGCGGCGCTCGGCGGCTGGCTGGTTTACACGTCGACGATCGAAGACCAACCTGGGACAGGCGTGCAATGGCACCCGTAACGTTACGACGTAGTTAGTTCCTTGGTAACTTGCGCGAGCACGTTGTCGTACCAACGGTTCATCGCTGCTGGAAACGGCCACATCCAGCCGTACGCAGCGCTGGAAAACTGCGAAAGAATATATTCGCGATACGACGCCGACGCAGCGTATTCGATACCCCAAATTTCGGCAGCCGCGCGCACCGATTCTGCGTAGGCTTGTTTTTCAAAATAGGCGCGAAACCACGCCACCCCCATCGGCAGCGGGAGCAGCACATACAGCACCGCCATACCTGGCAACGTAAACGTCTTGAATTGCGCCAAATGAATCGCTTCGTGACGCATCGTTACGTAGCGTACGTCGTCGGGTAAATCGTTCCAGCTCGGAGTCACGTAGACAGTTTTGCCGATGGTGGTTTGAAACGAATCCAAGTAGCTGCGCATCTGGCCAAACGTCAAGCCGACTAAGGCGTAGTGAATGGCGCGATGCAACCGTGAATCACGCTTCTGCACAACACGAAACCCAGGGTAACGCACCCGCAACTCGCTCAATAATGTCTCGTAGCGCGACGACACACCGTTAGCATAGCCGGTTCAGGCGCTGTTCGCACAAGCGATGGCGATCTGACGAAGATTTCCGGTAATTTTCACCTCGACATCAGGTAGTAGCCTTGACGGTTCGCTTGCATTTCCGTAGCGTCGCGACGCTGTGGTTGACCTATCCAAACTCAATGAACCGCAACGCGCGGCAGCGAGTCATGGCGGCGGCCCTATGCTGGTGTTGGCCGGTGCTGGCTCAGGCAAAACCCGTGTCATTATTTTTCGCATTGCCAATTTGTTGAGCAAGGGCATCCCACCGTCGGCGATTTGCGCAGTGACATTTACCAACAAAGCCGCCGAAGAAATGCGCGAACGGATTGCGCATGTGTTGGGTGACGCCAAAGTTGCCAAACAATTGACGATCGGCACGTTCCACGCGCTGGGCTTGCAAATTCTGCGCACCGAACGCAAAGCGCTAGGCATGCCGCGCGGCTTCGCCATTTATGATGCGTCCGACCAAATGGGTGCACTGCGTGAAGCGATGCGAGCAGTGCGCGATATTGGCA
>JAYWHS010001099.1:0-2153 GCA_043777635.1 Kofleriaceae bacterium
CCGACGACAAGTCGCCGGCATTCATCCCACCGCACGTTACTCGCGCGGTTTTTTTGCAGCCGGGACAACTGTTTATTAGGGATTGTTATATGGGTCAAATCTAGGTTTCAGACGATGCCGGGCTGCCGCCCGCGCCGCCCACCCCACCAGCGCCGCTTGGGCGGCCCTGGCCGAAAGCCACATCGATCCCGATCTCGCGCAGCCGTGGTAACAGCTCGGTTTGCACACCGCCGTAAAAAGTCGCCAATAGCGGCGCAGGTGACAACAAGCCAAGGCCTTGCAGTGCTGCGAGCTGCGGTGACATAAGACCTTCGTCGATGGGCAACGCCCCATGCAACCGCCGCTCAAACCGCTGGATGTCATCGACCACGCGCACCGCCAACGCCGCGCGCTCGTCGTGATTCCAATTCGGTACGTAATATTTTGCAGTTTCAAAACCAAACGCACCGTGAAAAGCTTCGTCGCGAAAAATTTCACCGAGCGCCCATTTGGCTTTGTCGTCGGTGGCGGCCTCGATAGCCTGTGCAAACACCAAACCCGAGAGGTGTTCAAACACGCAAAAAAAGCTAACCATGCCACTGATAATTTCAACGTGGGCTGCGCGTTCGGTCGCCGCTCCGGTCGGAAACGGCGGCGGCAACGCCGTGGGAATCGTCGGTACACCACCGAACGTCTCGACCATTTGGGCACAGAGATCAACGTGGCGGATCTCATCTTCGACGACGCGGCCAAACGAACCAATGAAATCTAGTGGCGCACCAATGCGTGTCAGCGCCGAGGTCATCCAAGCCGCAACCACGATTGATTCATATTCGGTAGCCAATAGAGCCTGCCAGCCATTCGCTGCGGCGCCGAGAATATCGGGCGCAATATTGCCGGCGACAAACAGCGGCGCAAGCTCTGCATCACCTTGCCGGGTAACGCGCTGGCGATGCACAACTCGAAGCCGCGTGACATCACGAAGTAGCGGGGTTTTGGCCACGCTGCACTATACCAAACCTCGCGATCACTTGCGCTGCTGCACCGGCCGCGTAGTATGCCGCATGCAAGTTTGGTTGGGTCGGCGGCGTCACGCTTCGGCGCTAGCGATTGTTGCGGTCTACGCAGTTCTTGCAGTTCACGTTCCCGCGAGCGCATTTGCCGATCAAGATGCCGACTTACCACACGTTGTAGTCGCCGCCGGGCCGACGATGGGCTACTTATTTGGCTACTACGGCTTTGCCAACAAATCGTCGCTGGGCGTAGCTGGCACCGTTGCAGTCAAAGCCTGGGGCCGGTTCTATGGTGTTGGCCGCTACGCCTACCAGGATTTGCCGTCGTACAATAAGGTTGATGTGAACCCCAGTTATGTTGCCAACAACGGCAGCGCAGGCTTGCGCTACTACGTGCGCAACAACAACTACAGTAGCACCCAACACACGATCCTGTTTTTCACCGAGGCCATGCTTGGCTACTCGGTGCTGCTGCGACCGGCCTACCAACCCAACGGGCCGACCCTCCACGGCCCCAACGCCCGCATTGGTTTCGGCGCTGCAATCAATCTTCATCGGTACGTCGCCGTGGGGGTTAGCGCGGGGTATTTGCTTGGGCTGCTCAACGAAAAACAAGATATCGGCGCGCTACAAATTTTCGACGCTACTGGCTTTTTACAACTGCAATTCTAACCGACGTCGACGTGCAAAATGAGCGAGTCGTGAGCCTGCGACGCCCAACCCACGGCACCTTGTTATTGGATGTTGGCGCGAGCCACCACCTTAGGCTTGCTGCAACTCGACGAAAATGCCAGGGTGACAGTATGGCAGCCGTGCGAACTTCTACGATTCCAACCGCGATCACCATCGGCTTGTTGCTTGCGACACTACCAGTACGTGGCCATGCCGAGACTTATACCGGCACGCTAGGGACAACGACGGTGGAACCCGAACCAACCTTGACCATTGCGGTTGGCCCCATGCTCGGTGTGCCAATCGGCGAACATGCGTTCGAAAATAAAGCCGGCCCCGGGCTATTTGTCGCTGGCACCGCACGCATCGTCGATAATTTTTCGTTCGTGGCGCGTTATTCGACCAACACCATGCCGTCACAGCAAACTGTTACGGCCGTAGATCGACGCGCAACCACCTTGGATGCGGGCGTGCGCTACAGTATCGCGA
>JAYWHS010001100.1:0-7167 GCA_043777635.1 Kofleriaceae bacterium
CCTTGGCCGAGCACATGGAATTCAGACATGGCAAGGTCGTTCCATTTGCTGCCTTTGTAGACTGAATCGACCGTGACTTTGAACCATGCAACGGTCTTGGCCGCTGGAAGCGTAGTCACGGTGGCGTTGGGCACGTCATCAAAATGGATTGGCATTTTGCTGCCATCGGAAAACTCGACCGTGGCGTTCTCGATACGGTTGTTCATTTTGTAGAGGTCGCCTAGCTCATCGATTAAACGGAAACCATTAAAGATTTCAAAGCCGGTGATTGTTTGCGGTGTTGCCGTAGCCATTTTAAACCAAGCGCCGACGCCACCGTTTTTGGTGCGATTCGGTTGCCATGAACTCCACAAGTTGTCGTCGAGCAAGTTGCTTGGCGTAAACGTGTAGTGTTTCCAGTTCTTAAGGAACGACGACGCTGTGAGCGTGAATAGATCGTTCGGCAAACGCAGCCCTGAAATGGCCGCGAGGCGTTCGCGCTCTTTGGCTTTGCGTGCAGCCCACGACGCTTCGACTTTGCGGTTCAACAAGGTGTAGGCTTTTTCAAGGCTGCGGTAGACCGTGACCTCGTTGGGATTGAGCGCGATTGAGCGTTGGAACAAATCGAGCGCGACCTCAGCATTGCCGGCTTTGAGCGCCGCGATACCAGCTACATTGAGTTCACTTGCCGACGCGATGGCACCGCTGGTACTGCGAGTTGGGATACCAAAGTCGGTGCGCTCGGTGACCTGCAATAGATATTTTTGTACGTTACTCGATTCCGCGATGTCGACGATATTGTCGATGTCCGTGATAGCACCGGCGTCATCGAGGGCAAAAAGCACCCACAATGCACCTTTGCGTTGTTTTGGCACGTAGTAGGTTTTGATCAGTGACTCGCCGACGTACACAAATACTTTGGCGTTGCTGGTGCTCAGCGAGTTGGTGCCATATTTGCCGGCGGCCGAGTAGTTGTGAATCGCGAAAACGTATTTGGCGCCAGCGTGACGTTTGCTTACCGTGATCGTCTCGGGGCCGTAGCTGGTGGTGTCATCGACGTCGAGAAATGAATCGCTGCCTTTTTTAGAGCTGAAAAACACATGGCTTTGCTCGTAGACTGCATGCAGATCGAGGTCGCGTGGTGCAGCGCCCCAGTTAAGGACAACGCGAAACGCTTCGACTTGACCTTGGCCAAGGGTTTCACTCACGGCGTACGACATGCCATTGCAAGGGCAGCTGACTACCAGCGGTGAAAATCCGGTCTTCTTGACGATCATCGACACGCTGGCATCATCGGCGCCCAGCGTATTGGGCGCGGTGGCTTTACCCTTGGCGTCGGTGGTTACTGCGACCGAGGTTTTGCCATCTTTTTGAAAGATCACTTGCGCACCATCCACGACTTTGTCTTTGGTGGTGGCCGACAGAATCTGCACCGAGAACTGTGCTTCGGCGCGGGCGTCTGCCGCCAATGCTAAAACAAAAGCGAAAACTAGATACCTTGACATGATGGCTCCGGTGTCGAGTGCGTTTTTGGGCGTCGTGTAGCAACGATCCGCCACCCCAAATAATTTCTTGAACTAGCGGATAGTACCCTGAGTCGGGGCAATACTATCGGTAGGCCAGGGAATATTGCGCTACGATACTGAGGTGATTCAAACCGTGAAAGTTACCGAGATCATAGGGTTGCACGACGCTGGGGTCGCGATCATTGATGTGCGCAGTGCTGCCGAGTTTGCCGGCGGCCATATCCCCCATGCCGTTAATATTCCGTTGGAGCAACTGCGCAACAATGCCGCGTCGGTGCTGGGCCCCGAGCGGTTGCTGTTTGTGTGCGCGCGGGGGGTACGCAGTCTCGAGGCTGCGAATCTGGCGATGGCGGCGGGCCGGACGGAGATTTATAGTCTCGAAGGTGGCACCCATGCCTGGCAGTCGGCCGGGCTTGCGCTGGAGCGGACGCTGGTTGATCAAAGCGCACCCGCAGATGCCAGCGCGTCGAGCCCTGCGGCTGCGGCTGCGACGACGGAGGACGGCCCGCTCGATCCAGCCTTGGATCATTTGATCGCACGTAATTTGCGCGAGCTACGCAAACAACGGGGCTTGAGCCTCGACGATCTAGCCCGCATGATGAACGTGAGCCGCTCGTTGTTAGGTCAGATCGAACTAGGCAACTCGGCGCCAAGCGTGGCGGTGGTTTGGAAAATCGCACGCGCATTTGATGTGCCGTTTGCCACCATGTTGGCGACCGAGAACAGTGCTGCGACCCATGTCATGCGCAAGGCCACGGCTAAGCGTTTGGTCAGCCCTGACGGCCGATTTTCATCGCGCGCGTTATTTCCATTTGAGCAGCGCGCACCCGTCGAGTTTTACGAGTTACGGCTTGGCCCGCATTCACGCGAAGACGCCGAAGCCCACGCTGCTGGGACTCGGGAAAACTTGGTAGTCATCAGTGGTCAGCTCGAACTCGAAGTTGGCACCGAGCGCTTCAGCCTCGATGAAGGCGATGCGATTGTATTTGCCGCCGATGTTGTTCACGCCTACATCAATCGCGGCAGCCGCGAGTGTTGGATGAACTTGGTCATGACCTACGGCCAATTTCGCGGGCACTGATGCAGGATTTTCGCGCCGTGCGGTCGGTGCCGTCGCTGTGCGGGCGATGCGACAGGTATGCTGCTTAGGACTTGTAAATGAATTACTGACCCAATATTTGGGTCGAGCCGCGTGAATGGAAAGGCGCGAGGAAGGAGCATACCCGTTGGTATGTTTCTGACGAGCAACGCCGCCAGTCACGATGGATCGACACAAAGAAGGGTCAGTAATTTATGCACAAGTCCTTAGGGTCGCGCACTGTTGCGAATCAATTGCTGAGCCTGGCGCACGGCTGCAGGCGTGCCCAAGATCGTAGCACCGTAACGGTCATCGAATAACCGCTGCCCGACGCGGTTGAGCGCAGGATTGACAGTGCGCGCGATGCGAATGGCGAGCCCACGGGTTGCGGCCGACAGCGCGCTATCGTTGGCCGCGTCGATGATGAAATGGAAGTTGTCATCAAGCACGGCATAGTCGCGAATGATGGCATCGGGCCGCGTCGCAGCGGCTGCGATGGCCGCTTGAATTTCACGGTAGATGCGTTGGCCGCGCAGACTTTTGACGCCTTTGGCCACCTTCATTGTGACATGAACGAGAGTTCGCTTGGCAAAGGCGTCACGGGCGCGATGAGGTTGTTCCGTCGATGTGCGCTTGCGCCCAGCACCGGCGCGCGCGCCGCCCCAACTTGATTTTGCGACTGCTTTGGTAGTCGCACCACGTTGGCTAGGCTTCTTCGCTGCTTTTTTGATCTTAGTCATTTGAATGGGCGAAAGTAATCGGAGCTTGCAAAAATGACAATGGCGGAGGCGCGCAAACCGGGGCACACACCTCATTCCTGGCGCCAGCGCCGCGCTCACACCTCCGATCGTCGTCGACCGAACGGATTCGGCACGCTTTATCGGTATCTGAAAAATTCAACAAAGTTGCTTGTCAATTTCACATTCTAAAACAAACTGCAAAGAGGTAAACGCGACCAGGATTCGTTGTGTGACGCTGTGAAAAAATTGAGCACTAAGAACCCGTTCGTTGGAGGTCAAGGATGAAGCTATCAACAAGAACCAAAGGACTGTCATTCGGCTTTGCGGTTGCAGCGATGGTCGCAACCGGCACCAGTTGCACGGTGGTTAACCAAGGCGAAATTGGAGTCAAACGCACCTTGGGCAACTACAGCGGTGAGACCACATCATCGGGGATCCGCTGGTTCTTTCCGTTTGTCAGTACAATCGTAACCGTGCCGATCCGGACCATCAATACCGAGGTCCAAGCTGACTTACCGTCGCGCGAGGGCTTGACGATCCGTGCAACTCTATCGATTTTGTACAGTATTCGCGAAGCGTCGGTCCCTGACTTGCTGCGGACGGTAGGAACGGACTTCGCATCAACGTTGGTAATGCCGGTTTTTCGCTCAGCCGTGGCCGATGTTTCTGCGAGGTTCTATGCAAAAGATATGCACTCCGGATCGCGCGCTGCGATCGAAGCCGAAATTCGTACCACCATGATGGCAACGCTAGAAAAACGCGGGGTCATCGTTGAAGCCGTACTGCTCAAAAGTATTATTTTGCCAGACAGTTTGTCGGCGGCCATCGAATCAAAATTGAGCGCGGAACAAGCGGCCCAACAAATGCAGTTTGAGTTGCAACGCGAATCACAGGAAGCTGAACGGATGCGGGTCAAGGCCAAAGGCATCAGCGACTACAACGAGATCCTTGGCAAAAGTCTCAACAGCACGATTCTGCAGTTCAAAAAAATTGAAGCCTGGGTTCAGCTTGCCGCGTCACCAAACGCGAAAGTTATTATCACACCAGATAACAGCAATCTTGGCTACGACACCCAGACTGGAAACGTGGTGACGCTACCGTTGCAAGCCACAGTGCAATCAGCGCCGGCCGCACAGCCGGCGCCGGTTGGTGAGAAAAAGCCGACCGGTCCGCGCCGTTAAGGTGCGCTGAGGCGTTGCGGCTTCGCTGCGTAGCATTTGTAAATGTTGGGCGTCGCCAGCCATGAAAAAATTGGTATTTGCGATGACGTTCACGCTTCATCGGTTGAAAACGGCGAGACCTTGGCCTAGTTTGGCCGCGCTGTGAGACCTGCCAATGGAGTTTTTATGGACAGCCAATCTGCGACGTCGAAGCCCGCCATCATTTTAGTAATCAAAGGCCAAGGCATTGGACCTGAGTGCATCGAAGCGACGAAAGTCGTGCTGGCCGCTACCGGCATTGAATTTAGCTATATCGACGGCACGTTGGGCTATCCCGATGCCAAAGACCTTTTTGGGTTGTTGCAGCAACATGCACCAGACGCCTACACAGCGCAATTTGCCGGCCGTGCGCCCGACGAAGTAGCAGTTGAGCTTGAACAACAAGCCAAAGACCAAGCGTTGGCGGCCGGCAATATTAATGATTTTTACAAAAAACTCCTCGGTAAACTTGAGCCAGCAACGCTCAAAGCCGTAAAGGCGTTAGTCACCACGCTGGAGCGTCAAACGCTTAAAGATGCCAGCCGCGCAGATGCCGTGCTCAAAGGTGCGTTGCGCACCCTCGACGAAGGCGACGAGCCGAGTCGTAATGTGACGATCCGTAAGGGCTTCGAGCAATATGCGAATATTCGTCGCTGCGTGACCCTCGATCCAATCGCGCCCGGCATGCCGGGGGCCGATATCTTGTTCGTGCGTGAAAACGTTGAAGATCTCTACGCTTCGATCGAGCACCGATTGGCGCGTAACTATCCGCAAGCGTTGCGACACCAAACGCCAGAAGGCTGTGAGCTGATCTGCCGAGCCGCGTTCGAAGCAGCGCTGCGTGATGGGCGTAAAAAGGTAACCGGTCTCGAAAAGCCAAATATTCTTAAGATTACCGGCGGTCTCTTCAAAGAGTCGTTCCTTAAGGTGGCGCGTGACTACAGCAAAGAACGTTTAGGCGACCGCGCGATCGAAGCCAACTTCATGATTATCGACGATGGCCTGGCAGCGATTGCGGCTGCGCCCGAGAAATTCGATGTGATTGTTACTACCAACATGTTTGGTGATATCGGTTCCGACATTGCTGCAAAAGTTACCGGCGGAGTTGGGTTGGTGAGTTCCAACAACACGAATCCAAACAATCCCAAGGCGGTTTCAATGTTTGAAACTATGGGCGGTACCGCCGACGATATCGCCGGACACAACAAAGCAAATCCGGTTGCCCTCATAGATGCCGCTGCCGAGATGCTGTTGCACATCGGTGGTGCTGCCAATATTCTCGGTGCCGAATTGATCAAAACCGCAGTGATGGAAGTGCTAGCCGATGGCAACTACGTCGGTGATGTTAAGAAGGGCCCGTTTCAAGCTGCGAAAGGCAAAGAACGGCTCGGCACCCGCGAATTTACCGCAGAAATAGCTCGAAAGATTGCCGAACTGAGGCAGCTCAAACTGGCGCAGCCGCAACACACCATAAAAGCGCTGGCGTTACGCCGCGCCGACGCTCACGTTCAACCGCTATTCGAGCGGGTCTTGCGATCGTATGAGCAGTATGCGGCCGACATGCAAGTGGGTGGCGCGCAATGGCAGGCGTTCGTCGAACGCAATACACCGCCCAATCCGATTCGCGCCAACTCGAAGATTCTGGGGTTTGACTTATTCGTTGACGATTCCGGACTACAAACCGTTTTCACTGCAACCGGTGCGATCGATGAAGAAGCCACCGGCTTGGTGCCAGCGGTGCGCGAACTGTTTGAACGCGAAACCGGCATCGATCTACGTACGATGTTCAACAAGAACAAAGCCGGCTCGCTACAATCGATTCGGAGTTTTGGGCAGTACAGCGCACGCGTGATGCGCGATTACGTGCAGGCCAATCCCCGTAAGGCCGATGCAACATTTGGTGCGGCGCTGCAAGCCATGCAGGCTAGCGCGACGACCATCGCTCGCTTTAGTCAGGCGTTACAAGCCAAATCATTGCGACAGGCCGTCGAGCAATTGACAGCTTTCGATGTGGTGAGCATCAAACTAGTCCAAGCGTTTTATCGCGTCCGCGCTCAAGAGATTTCGCCGGTGTTGCAGCGCCACGGTTTCACGTTGTTGCGCATTACCAGTCGCGGTACCGAAATTTATCCAACCATGTGTGACTTTGAAAAGCGTGATGTTGATCGCTATCGCATCGCAATTGATGAGCATGGACCGCTGGCGAACCAAGGCTTCAATTACGTCGTGGTGCAAACCGCAATTATGGCGGCACAAACCGACATCGTAGGCCTGGGCTGGATGCTGTCGGAAACGATGCTCAATCGCACGTTTATCGACGGTGAAGGTGCCAAACAGGGCAACGAAGTAGCCGGCGTGTCGCGGCCGTACGCGATGAATCTGGGTACCGACTACAGCGGTCAGTAGCAGCGGCCACGCCTCTTCCTGCTGCTACGATAGCTAGATCGCATCGAAGCCAATGCGGGCGCCGAGCAGTAGCTGATCGGGATTTTGATCTCGCGTTGTCGCCGCAAGATTTGCACGCAAGAAAATATCGAGCACGGGTGCACGTGGGCCCTTGGAGAGCAGCACTGGTTTGCCGAGTTCGAAAGCCAGGTAGAGCGCAGCACGATCGCCGTACACGAACATGGGGCCACCGCCGACAG
>JAYWHS010001101.1:0-7161 GCA_043777635.1 Kofleriaceae bacterium
ATAATCATTGGCATCAACAACCAACAACACCACATCACAATCGCTCGCGGCAGCCACGGCTTCGTCGCGCATATAGCGCCGCAACGGACCATGGCCATCTTGCATACCCGGGGTATCGACAAACGCAATTTGCGCCGGTAGTGGCGGTTCACCAACCCCGTCATCGACGTGGTGCACACCTAAAATTCGATCGCGCGTGGTCTGCGGTTTACCCGAAACGGCAGCGATGTGAGTACCCAACAAGCGGTTGAGCAAGGTCGATTTGCCGACGTTGGGAAACCCAATGATGGCGCAAAATCCGGCCCGGACCGGGTCGGTAGCATTTGGTTCGGCCAACATCGGGCTACCTTTAGCCAATGCCGGCCACAATAACAAGGGTATCGAGGGGCCTTTACCGCTCTGGCCGCCGCGCAAGCCGCCGTAGTACCTCAAATCCAAATTTCGATCACGGTTTTGCGGCCCTTAGCCCCCCCTACAACAGCCAAAAACTTGGCCGCCACCGGCGGGACCGGTAGCGTTGCACAATGAGTCGTCTTGCACTGGCCTTTGCAGTCGCGGCCCTGGCCGCAGCCGGGCTGCAAGGCATCGCGCCGTTTATCGGCCTAGGCGTCGCCATTTTTGGCGTAGCGTTGGGGTGGCTCGGGTTTCGCCGACGCACCGACACCGGCAGCCAACGTTTGGCAAGTGCGGCGGCAGCTGGGTTGGCAGGCTTGGGCTTTGCCCTTTGCAGCGTGCGAATTGTGCTGACATTATTAGCGATTTCACATCTTCGCGCGGTGGCTGGTAGCTGAGCTCGTGGCCCTGCCGGCGTTTGCCAAATCAGCGTGCCGGCATTACCGCAACGAACCACACCACTGCGGCGACCAGCGCAAGCACCACGATCAAAATCACGACGACACCGCGAAACACTTTCCATTTGTCGATGCTCGACAAGATCTCGCGCACTTCCATGCCGCGCCGGTCGGTAGTGCCATAGGCCACATCGAGCTCGTCGATTGCATCCAAGTTCGCAGTCATCGCACGTGGTCGATCGACATAGAGCTTTTCGCCAAGTTCAGCCAACAGCGCATCGCGTTGGGTAACAGCATCCGCCGTGGCTCGCTCCACAACTTTTCGTTTGGCTTTGATCGCATCGATCAATTCGATGCTGCGTTTCGCATCGGATTGTTCGGCTGATTTTTTGTCAGCAATCGACGCGTGTGCCGCCGTGCGTTCGGCCTCAAGTTTCGCCACACGCGGTGCCAATTCATCGAGTTGCGCTGCAAGCGTCGGTTCATCACGCTGGACTGCGGCACGATCAGCTTTCATGGTTGCAAGCTCAGCACCGACGGCGGCGCGGTCTTGACGCGGGGTTTTTACCGAGACAATGCTGGCTTCGGTTGCGGCAATTTTACTGTCAATGCGAGCGAGTTGTTCGCGTAGCTCATTGGCTCGTTTTCGGATGACGCCATGGTCTTTTTCGATCGGCGCGAGTTTGCTGGTGATGTCCGCAATTGATTTTTCTAACTCGGAGATATCAAGCAACGTTTGCTTGGCTTTGCTTTCGCGATTGCGCGCGACATGTAACAACTCAGCATCGGTAGCCGCAACTTGTCCCGCGTAACCCGAACGGCGTTCTTCGATCTCAGCAAAACTTTCCCGGGCTTGGGCAACCGACGGGTGATCAAAGCGTTCCGAAATAATCGCGGCTTTGCCAATCGTCATAAGTCGGTCACGCCGACTTTTTTGCCGTTCGGTTTGCTGGTTTTCAATGGTTGAAAGTTCACGCCGCGCCCGCGACGCACCGAACAGCGCCGTGAACACATAGCGCACATCGCCACCGAGGCCACGGCGCTGCGGCAATTGTGGGGCAATCCGCAACGAACCGCCCAAGGCGGCCGAGGATCCGGTTGCGTTCACCATGGTAGCATCGCCGCGCAGGTCGTCTGCGCCGGTTGGATCTGCACGATCAAACGGCGTCGTCGAGGTATCGACCTGAGTCGAGTCACCACGCAGCGCGGTGTCGGGTTTTTCAACCATCAACGCTACCGGCGCTTCACGCTCGTGTGTAGTGGCCGGTGGTGGTGCGGAACTCCGCCGCGCATTGCGTTCGACCAGCGCAGCAAGCTCAGTCGCAGGCTCCAGCACAGCGACCTCGGGTTCAACGGCAATGGTTTGCGCTGCGTTGCCAAACTCCCCAACCGGGACCGACACGCGCGTGCTGCCGGTACTATGCAACGCAGTCGCTCCAGTTATGCGACCTTCTCTCGGTGCCATGATAGGCACAGCGCCGGTGGACCGATCGTGCCGAGCCACCAAGACAGGCACAGCACCACTACTGCGGCCTTCGAGCGGCGCCATCATAGGCACGCTGCCAGTTACGCGGCCTTCACGCAGCGACGGCGCTGGCACACTTGCGGTGCTGCGGCCTTCGCGTTGCGCAAGGTTTGGCACACTGCCGGTCGACGATTTTCCCGGTATCGGTGGCGGGATGGAAGCTCCTTTGGAGCGTTGTGGAATTGGTGGTGGCAGGCTCGCCGCTTTAGCGCGAGGTGCAGCAACCGCCGTCGGTACAACTAATGCAATTGCGGATGGCGTTGCAGTGGTCGCTGTAGCGATCGGTCCAACCGGCGGCACCAACGGTGTGACAGCCTGTGGCAATGGGCCTACCACCAACGGGCCAGCAGACTCAGCAAGCGACGTAGGCATTGTGCGAGCGCTTGAACCCGGGGCCGGCGGCGGTACCGTCCGTGGCTTGTTGCGCATTTCACCGGCATCTACGGCTTCGGCGGTGCTTGGTGCGCGCGTCGGTGCGGCCCAGCCATCGGCGAGGTTGGCAATCCGGTCTAATGTAGCGTCGCCGCGCTGGCCAATTTTAGACACCGAACACAACGCTAACACGAAGTAGTGCGCGGTCTGAAATATGGATCGGCTTCTTCGTCGACATGCCAATTTAGTTGACAGTATAAGCCAATTTAGTTGACGCTGCGATCGTGCGATTTGGCAGCTATCAAAACCCGACGCCTATCGTCGGCGGCAATCATGGACAAGCGTGGCGCGCCACCGATCCAGCATCGCAGCGCCCGGTATTCATCAAAACTATCGCGAATCATGCGCAGCGTGAATTTTTGCTGGCCGAGTTCACCGCGCTACGACGGGTCGCACAACGCACCCTGCCAGCTGTCATCGAAATCGGCAGCACCGACGACGCCACGCCCTTCTTGGTAACCGAATGGATTGAGGGCAAGGCACTTTCACGCCATGACAGTAGGGCTGCGGATGCCAATACGTTGGTCATTCGATTGCTGCATGATGTTGGCTACGCACTGGCTGCTATTCATCGCAGTGGCAACGTGCACGGCGACGTCGCGCCGCAAAACATCCTGGTCAATGATGAGCGGATGGTGTTGGTGGATCTTGGCTTTGTCGCCGGGATCGCAAGTGGTAGTATCGCGCGCGGCACACCAGCGACGATGGCGCCGGAATGTTTCGCTGGTTTTGCCGACGCCCGCAGCGACCTTTACAGCTTAGGCATGACGGCGGTGTTTGCGGTGTTTGGCGCGTTCGTCGTGCAAGGTACCACTGCAAGCGAAGTCGTGGCCCAGGTGCTAGCCGGCACCACCTTACCTGCCATGCCCGAATTGATGCCCGGCCTGGTCGATTTGCTACGACGCTTGACCGCGCGAACTCCAAGCGCACGCCCCGCCGCTGCCACCGAACTGCTCAGTGAGCTACGAAATCTCGCCGAGATTGTTGGCGTTGAACTACCGTGGGAGCGGACCAGCGGCGGCTGGACTCGGCAAGCGCTCGCTGGTTTTGATCGCGACCAACAACTGGTGGCGTTAACTGACTGGCTCGACGCTGGCCCTTCGGTGCTGGCGCTAGTTGCACCGTGCAATCGCGATGTCGAAGGGTTGCTTGATGCCGCAACGTCCGCACATAGCGTGGCGTGCGTTGAGCGCGGCCTGGCCCCAACGGCGATGCGACTGGGCAACTATCGCGACTTTCAAACCTGGCTCCATGTCGATTCGGTGGCCGAGCTAGCCGACGCGCTTGCGCTGGCCGGCGGTGTGCAAGTACTGGTGCTTGAACATGACGACCCCAGCGACGGCCTAGCGGCAGCACTGGCAACCAGATCACTGCGTGGGCACATAGTGCTGGCGGTCGAGCGAACGTTGGTGGTGACGTTACCAACCGTCACGCTGCCTCGCCTTACGCCAGCGCAACTCGGGCGGTTATGCTTGCGCGTGGTTGCCCAAGCGGCAACGACGCCTTGGCTTACGGAACTAGCCGAGCTGTGCGATGGCTCAGCACTGGCGGCGTACGAGGTGCTGCAAGCGGTACCTGTTCACGCGCCGTACTCCGTGCCACCGCAACGTGTAAGCGGCGCGGCGATCGACGCTGCAGCACGCAGCCAGATCGCCAAACTCTCTGAACCGTTGCGGCGGTTGTCGCTGCGCATCGCGCTCGCGGGCGGCAAGATTGAAGTTGCCAACGCAATCACCGCGCAGCGTGCGCTTGGTGACAACCGTCCATTCGTATTATCGAGCGACGAAGCCGCCGATGTGGTGAGTGGCCGCGGCGGCTTGCGTCGCGACGGTGGGTGGTTGCATATCAGCCCGAGTTGGCGCCGAGCCTTGCTCGCCGATGCCACCAACCTGGTGCCTGAGGCGGCCGGTCTCATTATGCAGGCCCTCGACGCAGCGCCGACGCCCGAGGTACCACCGGACCGCATTGCCGATATGATGTTAGCGTTACCAGCAGAGCTGCGCCCGACCGACCGTGTGGTGGCGATCGCCGGCGAACAACTAGCACATGGTCGGCCAGCTATGGCGCGTGCATTGTGTGCACCGCTCGCTGGCAACCCCGAAGCCGATGTGTTGCACGCCCAAGCGGCACTCGCGCTAGGCGATTATGCGACGGCAATCGCTTGTGCCGTTGCCGCTAGCAAACGCGAGCCATATCGCCGCGCTGCAACCTTGGTGTGCGCCACAGCGCAACAGCGGCAAGGCCAGTTAGCCGAATCGCTCGCGACCCTCGCGCCATTGCATGAACAATTTCCCGACGACGATGCCATTCGCGGTAGCTATGCCCGAGCGGCGATCGCTGCGGGACATTATCAAACCGCATTAACCGTGGCTGCGCCGGCAACCGGACGCGATGCGCGCTGTGCGGAATCCGCAGGCTTAGCCGAATACTATATCGGCAACCTTGATGCGGCGGCAGGATGGTTTGATCAACTCACCGCGCTGGCGAACGGCGCAGCCGATTCACATGCGCTAGCGCGAGCATCGGCGTTGCATGGCATGGTGGCGCAACAACGTGGTGACCTGCGCAATGCCGTCGAGCGGTACGGCGCAACAGTTGAACTTGCGCAAGCTGCCGGCCAATTGCACTTAGCGGCAACGGCGCAAAGCAATCTTGGTTCGGTATTGTGCGATCGAGGATTTTACGCTGCCGCCCTCGCCCATTTTACCGACGCGATACGGACGTTTACTCGACTTGGCGCTGGGGCTGAGATTGCCGCCGCGCAAGCCAATCGGGCTAACGCGTTACTTGGCCTCGGCGAACTAGATCGCGCCGCTGCGGTGCTTGCGCAACTGCGCGCCCAACCCGATGTGCCACCACATATCGCTGCGTTTTGCGACATCCTCGACGGTGATGCGTTAGCGTTACGTGGCGATTCATCCGCTGCCGCCGGACGTTATCGTGCAGCGCGCGATGCAGCCGCGATACGGCGCGACGATCGCGCGACGTTAGCGGCCGAGCTGGGTTTATTTGAAACCATCGGGGGCACGGCTGAGGCCGCCGTACGTGCCGCTGCGCAACGCGGCGATGCAGATGGCAGCCGAGCGCGCTTGGCGATAGCCCGTGCCGCGATCGATGGCCCTGCGGAATTGCGCCAAGGGCACGCACGCGCAGCCGTCGCGGTGGCCGAACAAGCCATCGCCCAGGGTCGAGTCGAACGCGGCTTCCGAGCGTTTGCCGTCGCTGCGCAGTTGTGGCGCGGTGTCGATACTGGTGAAGCCATGGCCGCAGCCGCACGTGCCCACCAGCAGCTCTTGGTATTATTAGGCGAGACGCCAACCGCGTTGGCTGGCCGTTGGCACAACGATCGCGATGCATTGCAATTGCCATCAACGTCGGTACCTACGCCCTTGGCCGAGGTACAAACCGCGAGCAACTCGGATCGCTCAGAGATTCAATGGCTGCGTCGATTATTGGCATTGAGTCGTCGGTTATCGAGTGAACCGTTGTTGCAACGCATCCTCGATGATGCGCTTGACACGGCGGTCGAGATTTGTCGCGCCGAGCGTGGCTTTGTATTGCTGCGCACCGGTGAAGACTTCGTGGTTTCGGTGGCCCGAGGCTTCGCTGCCGACGGCGTTGCCAACCGCGATTTTTCGACCCAGATCGCACGTCAAGCTGCAACGTCCGGCGAACCAGTGATCACCATCGACGCTGGCACCGATGCACGATTCGATGCCACGCAGTCCATCGCAGCGCTGCGGCTGCGCTCCGTGCTCGCGGTGCCACTACGCTTTCGCGGTGCAACCTTAGGCTGCGTCTACATCGATCACCGCTTGCGTGACGGCGCCTTCGACGAAGATGCGGTATTGCGCTTGCGAGAACTCGCCGATATCGCAGCGTTAGCCATCGGCAATGCGCAACTTGGCGCCGACATCGCCGGCCTCAATCGGGTCTTGGCTGACGAGCTTACCATTCGCGAACGCGAACTGGCGATGGCGCGGGCACCTCGGCCGATGGGCCGCGTCACCGGCCGGTTTCCGGACATCATTGGCGAATCCGAGGCCCTTACTGCATTGCTCGCGGTCATCGAACGCGCCAGCACCACCGCCTTGCCGGTAGTTATCGTCGGTGAAAGTGGCACGGGTAAAGAACTGGTCGCGCGCGCGTTGCATCAACACGGGCCGCGTTGCAACGGCCCTTTTGTCGCAGTTAATTGCGGCGCGTTGCCCGATACCTTGTTGGAAAGCGAACTTTTTGGTCATGCCCGCGGCGCCTTCACCGGCGCGCTGCGCGATCGCGCTGGGCTATTTGAACAAGCCGACGGTGGCACGTTATTTCTCGATGAAATCGCCGACACCTCGTTGGCGATGCAAACCAAACTGCTGCGAGTGTTGCAAGACGGCTCGCTGCGTCGCGTCGGTGATCAACAAA
>JAYWHS010001102.1:0-7153 GCA_043777635.1 Kofleriaceae bacterium
CTTCAGGAGCAGCCACACACGGCCCAATTGGTGGGGCATCTACGGTGGTGACCGGCGGAGCATCTGCGCCACCTGGGTTGTTGGTGCGCGAGTCTGGCCCACACCCAGCAAGCAATGCAATTGCTGCCACTGTAGCTACCGAGGACGCTGCAAACAGACTTTTAAGGGATCCCAAGACTAGTGCCATACTATGCTCCGCGCAAAATGGTCGACGTACACACCCGTACAGGGTAGTTTCGTAACGTAAATGTCACCGAAATGGAAGACTATTTTGCTCCGACCAGGCAGCAATGGCTACATGGCGCGCCGGCGAGGCGATCGGTGCCAAAACTAAACGTGCGCTGGCTCACGTTGGGGCTCGTTTGCATCAACCTCGTCCTGTTCGGAATCGGCGCGCTAGGCCATCAATCGAACCATATTCAACATGGCAATGGCGTGCGCATCGGCCTGGTGTTTGATATCGGCGGCAAAAACGACAAATCGTTCAACGAATCGGCGTGGCGCGGCCTCGAACGGGCGCGCATTGAGCTTGGTGTGTCCGTCGAATTCGTGGAACCCAGCGGCGGCGCTGACCGCGAAACCGCGCTGCGAGCCTTAGCTGCCAAACATCTCGACCTGGTGATCGGCGTGGGCTTTATTTTTTCATCCGATCTGGAGCGCGTGGCCC
Organism: Kofleriaceae bacterium; assembly: GCA_043777635.1. Classification (GTDB taxonomy): domain Bacteria; phylum Myxococcota_A; class Polyangia; order Haliangiales; family Haliangiaceae; genus JABFXX01. The sequence continues at coordinate 668 of JAYWHS010001102.1, forward strand.
TACTATTCCCAGATGTAAAATTTGCCGGCGTTGACTACGCACCGACGAGTGAAAAAGGTCCGCCGCCTAATCTGCTGGGCTTACGTTTCCGTGAACACGAAGGCAGCTTTGTCATGGGTGCCATCGCAGCGCGGTTATCAGTTACCCACAAAGTTGGCTTTGTCGGCGGCATGAAAATCCCGTTGATTAGAAAATTTGAAGCCGGCTACATCGCCGGCGTGCATCATGAATGTCCACGCTGTGACGTTTTGTCGGTGTATGCAGGCAGCGAACCCAAAGCCTTTGCCGATGCCCCACTCGGCCAAGAGTTAGCGTCCGCGCAATACAGCCAAGGCGTCGACATCATTTTTCACGCAGCAGGCAAAACCGGTGACGGCGTTTTCGCTGCAGCCAAGCGCCGCGGCGCGCGCGCCATCGGCGTAGATTCGGATCAATTTGCCAATGCGCCGTGCTGCGTGATTACCAGCATGCTCAAACGAGTTGATAACGCGGTGGTGACGGTGGTGCAAAATGTGATTGCTCACAAATTCGTCGGCGGTATTGTGGAACTTGGGTTAGCGGATGGCGGCATTGATATCGTCAGCGACGACCATAACCGGGTCCTGTTGCCCGCCGCCGAGGTCTTGCATGCGCGCAAACTCATGCAGGATATTATCGCTGGACGCATCACGGTGCCGTCGACATGAGCCGCGACGATTGCCAAACCATTGCACCGCCGCTGGCCATGCGCGTTGTCGCGAGCAAGGCCTATGCGGGCCACCCGGTACTGATCGACGTCGAGCTCAAGTTGCGCCCTGGCACGGTGCATGCGCTGGTTGGAGAAAATGGCGCAGGTAAAAGCACGCTAGCAAAAATTGCCGCCGGCCTGGTGAGGTTTGATAATGGCCGCATCGAGCGCGATGGCCAGCTGTTGGCAGGTGGTGACCAGCTCACTGTGCACGCGGCCCGCGCCGCTGGCATCGGGATGGTGCAACAACACGGCAGTTTTGCGCCGGGCTTAACCGTGACCGAAAACGCCAGCGTTGGATATGAAACAACAACCCACGGACGTTTGCAACTCAACGCCACCGCAGATCAACTACGCACACTGGCCCAACGCACCGGCCTCGCGCTGCAACCTAACGCCTTCGTCGAATCATTGTCAGTGGGGCAAACCCAACGGGCTGAATTGCTCACGGTGCTCGCGCGGGATGCCAAGGTCTTGATCCTCGACGAACCCACGGCCCTGCTCACGCCGCGCGAAGTGAACGAACTGTTGCAATTGCTACGGCGCTTGGCCGACACCGGGACCGCCATTATTTTGGTTACGCACCGCTTGCGCGAAGTCCGCGCGGTTGCTGACGACGTTACGGTTGTACGCAACGGTCGCAACGTCGCAACCTTTACGTTGCCAGCCCTGGCCGACCGTGAAATTACCGACGACAATGTAGCGACAACCTCCACCATGCTCGACCAAATCGCAACGGCCATGGTCGGTCATACCCATCTCGCTGTGGTGGGCCGCAGTGCGCCGCCAGCAACGAGCGCAACGTCGGTTTTGCACCTGCGCGCCGTGCAAGCACCGGGCTTGGCGATCGCGGAGCTTGACGTTCGCACCGGCGAAATCGTCGGTGTCGCTGGTATTGAAGGCAACGGTCAGCGAGCGCTTTGCGAAGTCATCACCGGCCAGTTGCCAGCCACCGGCACGGTCGAACTTGCCGGCACAACGTTAGCTGGCTGTTCGGTGGCGGCCCGACGTCGACGAGGAATTGCGTTCATTCCCGACGATCGCCACGTCGCAGGGCTGTGGCTAGCCGAAACTGTCGCAACCAATTTGGTGCTCGACCGCCCAGATATCGCCGGCCGTTTTCGCTTGCGTCGCAACGCCATCGCCGAATTCGCAGCGAGCCAAATCGCCCAGTTTGATATTAGGCCGGCTAATGCCGACGCAGCGGTACAAGAACTGTCAGGTGGCAATCAACAAAAGGTAGTGTCGGCACGCGAAATGTCGCGGCCCAACATGCAACTGCTGGTCGCTGCGCAACCGACGCGCGGTGTCGATTTCGCAGCCAGTGCCACGATTTGGACCCAACTGCAAAACACCGCCAAAGCCGGCACTGCGGTGCTTTTGGTTTCGGCCGACCTCGATGAGTTATTCACCATCGCACATCGCATCGTGGTGCTGCGCCAAGGCACCATCGTCGGTGAAGTCAACTGCGTCGGCACCAGCGACGACGATCGCGAAAAACTCCGAGCCGACGTTGGAGATTGGATGGTGCAAGGGTGAATCGCCGCAACGCTGTATCTGAAGCATTGATCGTGGTCTGGGCCATCCTGTTGACCCTGGCTGCCGGTAGTTTATTGATACTGGCGGTGGGCCAATCCCCCGCCCATGTGTGGGCCGCCTTGCTTCGCCGCGTCGCTGGCGACGATTACAATCTTGCCGAAGTTGTGAACCGCGCAACCACGTTGACCTGTACCGGGTTGGCCGTGGCGCTAGCACTTGATGTTGGCCTATTCAACATCGCGGTCGAAGGTCAGATGACCGCCGGGGTAGTATCGGCGGCAGTAGTCGGCGCGGCGTTACCGCCGAGTACGCCTAGTGTCGTGGCGATCATTATTTGTTTGATCGCTGCCGCCGCTGCAGGTGGCGTCATCGGCTGTGCCATCGGTGTCATGAAAGTTAGCCGTGGTGCACATGAAGTAATTTCGTCGATTATGATCAATGCCTTGGTCGCAGCACTCGCGCTTTGGCTTGGCAATTCCATCTTGTTTACGCACGGCACAACGCGCAGCTCGGAAATTATCGCGGCCGCACAAATCCCAACCTTCGGCCCTCGTGGCAGCGCAGCCAACGCGATGGCGGTAGTTGTACTTGCCCTTGCGATTGGCCTGGCTTGGTTGCGCAACGCGACAGTGTGGGGTCAGCGCTGGCGGTTGACCGGTGCCGCGCAAGCGGTGGCCCAAACCTTGGGCATCAACACCACGCGCATGCAGATACTCGTGATGACCGCATCGGGCGCGATCGCGGGATTGGCCGCCGGCAACCTGGTGTTTGGCCATCATCATGCTTTCGAAGAAGGCCTCGGCCGCGGCCTTGGATTTTGGGGCATTGCCGTCGCGGTGGTTGGGCGTTTGTCACCGATTGGGATCGTGATCGCATCGTTGGCGCTCAGCGTGCTGTCGGTTGGCGGCTTAGCGGTGTCCGATATGGTGCCGAAAGAACTTTCCGAGATGTTGCAGGCCGTGGTCATCTTAGCGATCGCCGTGGCTGGCCCATCGGTCCGCCGGCTGCGCGCTCAGCCAGTTACCAGCGGCAGCGACGCAGCCCGCGCCACGCGTGGTGCGCTATGAGTTTGTGGACCTCCATCGTATCGTTGGGATTTGTAGCCGCAGTCGTGCGCATGGCGATTCCCTATGTCTTTGCAGCCGTTGGCGGCAGCATCGTCGAGCGCAGCGGAGTAGTAGACCTGGCACTCGAAGCCAAATTATTATGCGGGGCGTTTGCCGCTGCCAGCGTAACCCATGCTACCGGCTCATTGCTGCTCGGCATCGTCGCTGGCGCATGTGCAGGTGCCGCCGTGTCGGCATTGCAAGCGTTGTGTGCACTGCGGCTTGGCGCTGATCAAGTGGTGGTCGGCGTCGGTCTAAATTTGCTTGCGCTGGCCGGCACCAGGTTTGCGTTGCAAGCGCTGTATGGTCAAGGAGCCAACTCGCCACCGTGTGATTCCGTCGGAGATGGGTTGCTTGGCAATCCCTTGACCTATTTGGCCATCGTCGCTGCCGTTGGTGGCTGGGCTGCGCTGACCCATACGCCGTGGGGGCTGCGCGTGCGTGCAGCCGGCGAGCGCCCAGACATTCTTACGGCAGCTGGACTGTCGATACATCGTGTACGTTGGTCGGCGATGCTGATTGGTGGCGCTATCGTTGGACTCGGCGGTGCACAACTGTCGCTCGCGGTTGGCGGATTTTCCGCCGATATGTCGAGTGGCCGAGGTTACATGGCGTTGGCAGCGGTTATTCTCGCCAACTGGCGGCCGCACCGCGCTGCCCTGATCTGCCTCGGTATCGCAGCTGCCGAAGCGCTCAACATTCGGCTGCAACTAGCCGACGTTGGAATCCCCCGCGAGCTGATGCCGGCCCTGCCCTATGCCCTTACCTTGTTGGTGATTGTTGGCGTCGGTGGTGGCCGCCGACCACCACCAGCATTGGGCCAACCGCCAGCGTAGTATTACGTCAACAGAATATGAGTTTTCGGCACGGCTGGATCTGCGACGGCACTACCGGTTTCGAAGTGAGCGTTGCCCGTACTCGTCAACTCGCGGGGGTTGCCCCACCCCAGCCCAGCGCGACGCCACAACGTGAGGTGGGCATCGCCGACTTCGGTGTTGGCGCAAAACACCGAGGTGCCATCAGGATCTCGATACGGCGCGGTAATAAAATGGTTGGCCGGAGCCGACAATACGCAGCGTAATTTTGCACCGCCACCAACCGCAGTCATTTCATAGTGGCCAGTACGCCAGGTCGATCGATTCAATGCAGTGTGGCGAAATTGATTGAACTTCAAGACCTCACCGTCGATGCCAAGCGACACCAACGTTAACGGTGGCAGCGTAACGCCGCCACGCACCAAGCGTACCGACAATGCTTCGAGCCAGGCGTCCGGCGCTTGGCTGAACTCGGCGCAACGGCCCCAGGCCCAACTATGTGCATGTTTGCGGCCCCACAAATGAGTTTGGCCCAGCACCGCTTGTTTGAGATCAATGCGTTGACCGTCGACAAATAGCTCACCATCAACCAGCACTCGAACGTTGGGCGACAAGACCGTGGTTTCGCCAACGCCGCCGCGCGCATACATAATATCGGGCAACTGCCGATAACTGGTTGCACTCGGTTGCCATTCGAGCCGCCACGACACCGCGTGCCCAGCACCCGCGACGCTACCGGTTGCGCTTTGATGGGTCAGCCGACTTGCGGCAATATTGAGACTAAACGGGGCCGTCGTGCTGTTCACTGACGCACCGGCAAATCGCCGATGCACGCCAAAATTTCGGCTGGGGTTGTTGTGATCAAATCGAGCGAACCAAACTTCGGCGTGCGGCTCGGCCGGTTCGCCCGCGCCGTTTTTACTTGGATACTCCAACGTGTAGCGCAACCAATAACCGGTGTTGGTCGCAGCGTGATTCCATGTCAGGTACCAAACTTCATAGATGCCCTCGCTCGCATCGCTGGTGTGACGCTGATTGTCGACAGCTGCGGACGAGGTCATAACTCAGCGCCCCCGGGTGGCAGTTGCCGCGCTGGTAGCGCGCCGGCTTTAGGTTGGCCCAACACCCAACTCGCCGTCATCGAAGCAAAAAAACGCGGCACCAGCCGCACGCCAAAACACGACAGCTTGTTGACCAGCCCGGGAATCGCCGTACGTTTACCTTTCCACATCGCAGCCAATGCAAGTTGCGCGACGGCCTCAGCCGACATCATCGACGCATTGGCGATCTTGCCGTAGTCGCCGGCACCAGCCGCAGCGTGAAATGCGGTTTTGGTGCCGCCCGGACAAACGCAGGTGACCCGGGTTGCGGTGTGGCGCAACTCGTCGTGTAAGGCTTCGGAGAAATTGCGCACCATGGCTTTGCTCGACGCATACAGAGCCATGCGCGGCACCGATTGGTACGCTGCGATCGACGCAATATTCAAAATATGCCGACCACGATCGGCAACCGCCTGGCCTTCGCCGTCGCGGACAAACGCCTTGCATAACGCAACCAACGAACCAACGTTAAGCATCAGCAATTCTTGATCGCGGGCATCGTCGGCATCGGCAGCCGCAAACGGACGAAAATATCCGAAGCCTGCGTTATTGATCAAAATATCAAGCGCACCACCGGCACGGGCTTTTTGCCACAGCATCGCCGCCGCGCCCGGTTGGCCTAAATCTGCGACCACCACATCAACCGGCACCAGGGTTCGCAGCGACGCCGCTACGGCGTCAAGCACAGCTTCGCGCCGGGCCGTGAGCACCAACGCAACACCGTCGGCGGCCAACTGTCGCGCCATAGCTTCGCCAATTCCACTGGAAGCACCGGTTACCAAAGCCCGCATACCCTTGCGTGTCACGATTGAAAACTAGCGCATGGCTCACCAAATGTCGCGGGCCGACGTCGGCCAAACCAGCATATGATGTCGCAATGCCCAGCTTCGCGAACTTTGTAGTCGACCACGATGAAATTGTCGGCACCGGTGGTTTTTTGGCTCTGCGCCGCATGCGTTTGCGCAATCAGCGCAACGATGGATCGATTTCAGCGCCGTACACCTGCGACTACGTTGTGCGCCCGTATGGCCAAGACGCCGTCATCGTAGTGGTCTGGTGCTGCACCGACGACGGCAACATCGCCGTGCTGCTTCGCGATGGCTTGCGCCCGCCGTTATTCTTTGGCCGGCGACCTGAGGTCGCGCCGTTGCCAGAACCTCCGGCGTCGCCGTGGTCGCGAGAATTGGTCGCGGGTATTC
>JAYWHS010001103.1:0-2145 GCA_043777635.1 Kofleriaceae bacterium
CGCAGAGCTCACGTTCGACGAAACATTGGACCACTTATCCGTGCTGACCGAAAATTGCAAGTTGCTCGCCGCGCTTTGCATGTCGCGATCAGCCTCGCGCAAGCGCTTCATTTTGGCTTCCCACGTGCGGCCGAGAGCCTTGCCCAGCGCTGGCAGTTTTTCCAGTGCTTCGTCGGCATCGTCTGGATTGCCCACATACGTGCGGATTGTCGACTGCAACGCGCTTTCTTCGCTGTTGCACGTATCGGCGACACCATTGGCTTGGAACTGCACTTCTTTCATCTTCCGCAGCCAGCGGGCCACGGCATTGAAGTCGTCGATATACCGGGGATAGTAGGAAACGATGTTGCTTGCGCGGGAGTCGGCGCCCTTTACCCGATCGAGTTTGGACACAAGGTCTCTTTTAGCTCGCGTGCAATCGATACTGCGTCATCTATATCGCGATCGTCACTGTCACCATCGAAGCCGTAAACTTCGCTTGCAACCTTGTCCACTTTGTCGTCGATATTGCGAACGATGTCATTACGATCGGACTCATCGTCCGCGAAGGCGACACCAGCCACCAATACAACAAGCGCAATCCCCACCACCCCATTGATCCGCATGCGCAAAGGGTTGCACGCGCATGCGACCGTTGTCAACGTAGTCAGGAGCGCGGACACCGAACGCTGTGCGACGCTGGCTTTTCACCTATTCACTCGATGCGCCGCGCCGAATGGTAAGCAATCGTTACGTGCCGCCGCGGAAGTGCAGCGTTGTGCAGACGAATTCAACCGCCACGGCCAGGGCCGCGCCAGCGCAGCACCCGGGCCGGCCACGCCGGCAATTCATCTTCGCGCCGCTTCGGCACGCTGCGCGCCGTGAGTTTGGCGAACATCTGCAACGCCGACCAATGCGGTTCCGCCATTGCCGTAGCACCTTCGGCCAAGGCCACATCGCCGTTGTCGGTGAGCACCAACAGCGACGCAAAAACTTCGGTAGGCGTGTAGACGCTCGCGCGATAACGAGCTTGGCTGCCGCCCGCCAACTCAGCGTCGCGCTCCAACAAGTAGCGAGCGCCATCGGTTGGGTGCAAGTCGCGCGACACGCGTTATTTGCTCACATCATTCGCAAAGGTCGGCGACACGTTGGCGGCATTGCCCCACGCGGTTTTGCGCCAGGTCTCGTTCCAATTGCGATATTGCCACATCGCATCGAGCATCATGCGAGTGCCGATATGGGCCGAGGCCTCGCCGTAGATGTCTTTCATTTCGTTCTCGTCGGTGCGCAAATTGAAAATCTTCGGCGCGCCGGCACCGCCAAGATTCATCTTCCAATGGCCTAACCGGCCGCCGTGATAATTCTCATACTGCGAGGCCACCGACAACATCGGGTAACCCGCGCCAACGCCGCCAGCGACGGGAATCAGCGAGTGACCTTGCCAGTCTTTATCGAATTCAACGCCCAACGCATCAGCGATGGTTGGCACGATATCGACGCTTTCCGCACCTTCGGCGACCAAGCCTGGTTTCACCATCGGCGGGTAGTGCACCACCAACGGCACATGCACCAGCATGTCGCGCACCGATCCGCCATGGCCAACTTTGCCAACTTCCCATTGCTCATCGCCGTGGTCAGCCGTCACGATCAACATGGTTTGTTCCCAGATGCCGGCGGCTTTGAGTTTTTCGATAAGCTGCGCCAACAGATCGTCTTGGTAGCTCACGTTCGAGTCGTAGAGCGCACGCACATGGTTGCGCTCAGCTTCGGTCATTTCGCCTTTGCCCGCAGCGGCGTCCGGGCCATCATCACCGTAGGATTTGGCGAATCGGCCGGAGTAGCCTGGCGAATATTTTTCAAGCCAAGGCGCTTTAGGCCGCCAGGTGACGTGGGTATCAATGGTACCCAAGTACAAAAACCATGGATCTTTTTTGCCTTCGATCCATTCCAGGCCTTGTTGCATGATGTCGACGCCTTTGAGCCCCAACGACTTCTCGATGTGGTTGACGTATTGGTCCCACTTGTCGCCAAATCCGCGCTTCGGGCGAATGTAACCATTGGCCGATACACCCAAGGTTGTCATGCCGTGTTTTTTGGCGACTTCTTCGACCGACATCCACTTGAGATCGAGAATTTCTTTTTCTTCAATCGAGCGATGTTTCACCG
>JAYWHS010001104.1:0-2145 GCA_043777635.1 Kofleriaceae bacterium
CCTAGCTGATCGCAAGTGTGATCAAGTGTGGCAAACTAGCGACATGAGCAAGCCGAAACCCCGACCGCGCACGGCCCGGCGCGAAGCCGAACGTGAAGCGGCGATGCAAGCGCAAACTCGCGAGCGCATTGCTCGGCTCGAACCTGGTGGCGCAGCGGATTGGCCCATCACCGTCGAATCAGCGGTGCTGATCGAGCGGCGAGCGGAAGCGATGAAGTGCATCCACTGTGCTGGTGAACTAGAAGTGAAAGACCACGATGCCAAGGTCATTGGCGAATCGCGGCGGCGCATCGTTGGGGCGAAGTGTCGTCGCTGCGGTGCAGCACGGACCATTTGGTTTGCGATTGTGGAGCCCGTGGAGAACTAAGACTCGCGCAACCGGGCGTGGGCGGCACTGACATCGGTCCACCAAGCAGGGTCAGCCAGCGGAGTGTTTCGGGCGCATTCGATGTCCGTGCGAACCTTCTGATAGCTCGTAAAAAAACGCACATTGATCGACCCTCGCGTCGCGGTTTTCCAAAGCGCATCGGTAACCGTTACATCTTTAGCTAGTTGGGGTAGTTCTCCGAGACCGTACCTGTTGGCCACTTCACCTTTGTCGGTGCAAGCTTTGAGTAACTGGAAACAGTTGGCGATCGCCGCCTCCGAGCTTAGCTGCCCGATGCCTCTCATGTTCTCGGGCCGACTAACAACCTGATGACGCAACAGGCACCAACGTTCGGCGCTACGTTGCTTACCGCTCAACATATTTTGCAACGCGTTGTGTTGATCAAAATAATCCAAGAACTTGGGTTCGATGCGCGCGGTCAACTCAGTATCCAGCGTCGCAAGCAAGCCATTATCGTTAGCGACATCCTCTTCATCGCGATCCCAAGGTTTAAGGATTTCGAGCAGTGAGCCTGGGTCGTCGGCAACTGCGCAGAGCTGAACTAAGATTTTCTGTTCGAGCTTTCGCAGCGGCACATACGCCAGCGAAGTAGTTAAACCCGCTCGTGGTAAAAACGTTTTCAAGACCCGTTCAAAAATCGTAGCATCGATCTGAATTCGTCGATCGTCAACGAGCATGCCGGATATCAGCTGCAAGAGATGATGACAGTTGGCGGCGTGTTCTTGAAGATCCGCTTCCGGAATTGACTTCATAGCGGAATGCATCAACAGGTGATGCATTGCGAGTGCGTGCTGAATCGTCAACTTCGCGACGACTTCGGCTGTGACACGATTTGCATCCGCTGCGTCATGCAGAAACTGTTGCAACGTCGCATCGCGCTCGGCATGCGGCCATTCGCTAGTGTACCGCTCGAACAGCAGACTAAACTCGTGTTTAGTTAATGCAACTGGACGTGCCACCAGCATTGCATGCTCGATGATTTGTTGCCCACTCCAACTCAGATCAGGAGAAGCCAGTGCTTCGACAATTTCCCGAGGAAGATCGTCCAACGCACGAGTAGTCATCACGCTGGGAGGGGACCAGCCTCGCGTGGGCTCTGCGGCATGTTTTGCAGCAACCAGCGTTGCGAAAGCGATTTGGTCAAGGCGCGCTTCGTCGCTGAGCAGCGCGTCCATTTGCGTGCGAAAGCGATAACGCAACGCAGTTATCCGCAACAACAAGCGCCAATTGATTTCGCCTTCGGCGTAGCGTGGCAATTGCACGTGTAAGCCCCATAAGCCACGCAGCATAGTTTGTAACTCGCGCGGATTGCTTGGCAGCAATGCGAATTCTTGCCGCAAGGTATCAGCGTCGAGCGCTGGCATGTATTGCGCCAATTCACGTTTGGCAATCGCAACACGTGCGGCCTCGGCCGGTTCCGGCAGCCAACGCGGGAATTGCACGATTTTTTCAAGAAACTGCAAACCGTCGCCAAAGCCAACGTGATGTTGCGCTAGCGCAGCACCGACGACAACCGGATCAAGGGCGAGCACAAATGCCATCGGTAAGGCTGCCAACGTTTCGTGCAAGGCAAACAACAGCGGAGGCAAGAGCCCAGGGTCAGCACGGTCGAGATCGTCGATTAACACGATGTAACGTTGCGATGGCTTACTAGCCACCAACACCGCCATCACTTGATTGAGTTCTTTTTCAAACAGTCGAGCTAGCCCCGACATCGCAACACCACTGAGGGCAACCGCGCTCGCGAGTGTTTTCGA
>JAYWHS010001105.1:0-7145 GCA_043777635.1 Kofleriaceae bacterium
CGCACCTAGTCGCATGCTCAGTACGTCGTCGATTTCGCTTGCTTGACCAGCATAATCTGCAAACATACGCGGCGCTGATGCAATCGCCCGTCCGAAATATGTTGGCAACCATCGTGGCCGCCACGCTGGTCAGCGTTGCATCAATGCAAGTGATGCTTGCGACGCCTGCCCACGCTGAGTCGCCAGCGCCGCTGACGCGCTTTGTTGACGACGCAGATGCGAATGCCGCACCTGTTGTGAAGCCGACGTCTGCACCCGTAACGCTTGCTGCCTGGGCCTTGCGTGCGGCGCGTGAACAAGCCGCTGCGGCGGTGATCGTAACGACACGCGTTGAAGTTGCGTTGTTTGATGAAAATCAAAAAGAAGCAGCCAAGGTTTGGATTGGGCGTGATGGCTCGGTCGATCCGGCAACCGCTAAAGAGATCAAGCGTCTGTTTAAATGTCGACGCAGCGGTCGCGAACGCAAAATTGATCAAGGTGCGTTGGCGCTGTTAGCTGACGTGGCGGCGCAGTTTCCAGGCAAGACGATTGAGTATGTTTCCGTGTATCGCGGCAACGCAGATGAATCGCGGACGTCACCGCATCGGCATGGCCGCGCGATCGACTTTCGAATTCGAGGCGTCAAACCACAAGAGATCCGCGACTACCTGTGGCGAACGTTTCGTGGTGTTGGCATTGGTTGGTATCCAGAAGAGTCCTTCATTCACATGGACCACCGGCCCGGTGAAAAAGATATTTCGTGGACGTACATCAAGGGTGAAAATCTGTACAACCCAGGTTGGGCGGCGGTTGCACGCAGCCAAGATCGACCAGAGTTGGTCCGGCGCGAACCAGGCGTGTAACCTGGTTGCGGTGCTCAAATCAGCTAGCGTCGACGCGGTTGTAACGTGAGCACATGTCGAACATCCCCAACGGCGCTCGGTGAAAATTCGAAGATGTTGTCGCGATAACCCGATAGTTGCACCGTGACAATCAGTTTGCGTTTGGCTTGGCGCGCGGGCCGCGTCCACGTCAGCGGGGTTGCGCCAACACGTAAATTGTCGACGAAGACCGTCGCATTGCTCGGCGTCGTTGTTACGTGCAACGTGAGCTCCGCTGGTGCACCCTAGCCAGTTTGCAGGGCAGTCGCGGTCACGGTTCGGGCCCATCGTCGAGCGAACCAGCAAACGCTGGAGAGCGGGGCCGGGTGCTAGATGGGTCGAACTGCAGGCCGCTGCCTGGGGCCCAGCGGGCGACGAGGTCTTGTTGGCGGACGCACTGCCAACTGAAATTTGCGAGCAGTGCGGTTGCGCTGGTCGTGGCAGGGGTAGTTGCTAACCCAGCGGCAAAAGCTAGCTGTCCAAGCAAGGTAGCGGCGTCATAGCGCTGTTGGAGTTGGTCAAAAGGGATCGACCCATGCAGTTTTGCCAGCTTGCTGTGAGTGCGGTCACTGTCGGGGCCTGCGTCGCTGTCGGGCCGTGGTTCCAGCAACAGAAAATGATGCCGGTACTGCGGCGGTGGTTGGCCGAGCAGGTCATAGAGTGCAACTTGGGTAGCGGTGCTGGGTGCAATGTCGCGACCGCGTACAACGCGGGTTATACCGGCCGCGATGTCGTCGGCAACCACCGCGAGCTGATAGGCGATGACGCCGTCACGGCGGCGCACGATAGGATCGCCCATCGCCGCAGCGGGGGCTTGTGACAGGTCGAGGCCGCTTTCGTCGATGCAGTGGATTTGGTTGTCGTCGAGCCGAACCCGAACGGCGGCTGCACTACTGCGCCAGTTGGCAACGGTCAACGTATGCGCACGGCAGCGATTGTCGTAGGCCCACCCACCATCGGGCGCCCGCCGCCCGCCGCGTAAATCAGTGCGTGAACAACTGCAAGCATAGAGTCGGTTGAGTGCCGCCAGCGCATCTAACGTGGTTTCATGGTTTGTCCGGTTTTCGGACTGGATGATCGTTTCGTCCCAGGTCAAGCCTAGCCAGGCTAGCGCTTCGACCATCTGGGTGCTCCATTGTGCTTTGCACCTGGTGTGGTCGAGGTTTTCTAACCGTAACAGTGTGCGTCCGCCGAGCGTCGTTGCATCGAGCCAAACCAATAAAGCCGAGAGTAATGTTCCGGGATGAGCTTGGCCGGTGGTCGATGGCGCAAAGCGACTGACGATGGAATGTTTAGTACCGACCACGGGCCCCGACGGTAACTGGTGCAGTAGCTGGTTGCAACGTGCTACCAGACCCGTGCACGAACTTGCAGGCTAACGCCAGTGGCGGCGCTTTGTTCGAGCGCGGTGAGCCCGCGAATCACCGAGACGGCCACTCCAAAACGTTGCGCCGGGCCACCCATCACGCCGGCTTCACCTGCAAGCGTGGCCCCCAGGCTCGCCGCGTCGCGCATGCCAACGCGCAGGTCGCAACCGAGTTGAGCTCCGACAAACGGATGCCACGAGCTGTGACGCTGCGGATCGGTGAACTGCCATCGCACGCCACCGCCGATTGACCAAGCGTTGGCGGTACGGTCCATCGTATCGCTGCCGCCGGTGCTCGCAAAGCCAGTGCGGAGATCCAGCGCCCAATGTTTGGCGACAGCGACGTTTGCGATTACCGCTGCGCCGGCACCCAAGCGAGTTCGTGCAGTTGCGTCGAAGTGCGCGCCGAATCCTGCGGCGACACCCAAGGTCCAGCGGCCTGGCCCGGCGACTCGCTCGGGGCGTTGCGCTAACGGATCTTCGATGGTTTGTGACGAATCAACGGCGGGCTGTTTTTGCAAGAACCGATCGGGTACTAGATTTTTGTGTTTATTGTCGATGATCACGGTGGGGGTACCAGCCTCGAGCTGATCCTCGGCGAAGTCGACCGAGACAGTTTTGGTCGGGCCGGTGTTCGCTGCTAGTGGCAGGTAGTGCTCGACCATCACCACGCCACGATGGGATTTTTCGACCACGAATTCGCGGGTAAACGTAGCGATCTTTGATTCTGGAACACCACTAAACGTGGCGCGGTAGGTGCCCGCGGGCAGCCATATACTAACCGGGCTGCGCAGGTCGGTATCGGCCCATCCTGCAAGTGCGATGAGTTCACCGCTGACATTGCTGGTGAGCGTGACCTCCGACCACGGCGAAGCTTGCAGCCGATGCGATACTCGCCGATACATCGCGTCGAGTTGTTCTGCATGCGCAAGGGCAAACGTCGGCGGTACGGCACCTTCGGCGACAAAACATGCGCCTAAAAAATACTGGGCCAGCGCGAGGTTGGGCAAATCGGTGGCATGCGCATAGATGAAACCCAACGTGCATTTTTCATCGGCCGATTGCACTGCGCCCACGTTGCGCAACTGTGCAGCTAGACCAATGGCGCTGGGTCCGGTGAGATTTTGGAGGCGTGGATCGTCGGGGTTCAGGGGTTGCGCGGATGCGGCCACGGTGAGCAGGCCCAGCGTTAACGCGCTCGCCAACGCCAACCGCGGCGCACGTCGGCGCGGTCCGATTGACGTGCGTCGCTCCAACAAAGCCTGGCTCATGATAAGAACATGACACATCGGGAATGTTGGCATTGCATGGAAAATGAACTTCAGCAGCATCAGGTGCAACGCATCCTCACTCGTTATCTCATCGAAGTAGTCGAGTATTTTGGGCTTTGTCCATGGGCGCGGGCGGCCCGTGAAAATGCTGAAATTGCGATTGAGGTGGTGATTGGCGCAACTCCAACCAAGCGGCGCGGGCAGTATGGCGACGATGGGTTAGCTGCGGAGGTGGAACAACGCGTGTTGCTGGCAGGTGCGCAACTTATCGCGCTACCGACCACTAAGCTTGCGCTTGTTGTTGTGGTTGACCCGCAGTGTGATCGGATCGCGTTGCGGGAATTGCGGACGAAAGCCACCGCTGCAATTTCTTCGGCGGGTATTGCGGATTTTCATCCCGATGCCGAAGCTGACTTTGGGACGCCAGCGCGATTAGTCAGTTTTTTGCGTCGGGCACCAGATCCGTTTTTGCAGTTAGTGCCGTTTACAATTCTAGATGCGGTGCGTGGGGGCGTACAAACGGTTGACCGAGCGGCGCAACTTGCGTTGCTTGCAACCAAGGGCACGGGCTGTCCGGTGGCGTTGCCGCGCGAGGATATCGGCGATGTTATTGCGGCACGGAACCATGCTCGCCTCGCGCCTGATCAAGCTGCGGAAATGCGCGCGGTGCTTGAAGATATCGAGGCAGATCGGGAGCGAAGCTATCAAACCGTCGGATTACTAACGTAGCCGTGTTGTCCGGGCTCTAGAAATCACCGACCGGTGACGTTGATGACCAGATTCATGGTGGCGAAGCCGATGGATGTCGTGGCCACTGGCGATGTATAGGTACACGCAGGTGCGCGCAAGTAGCCGGGCTTGGTTTCGCCGCCAGCGTTGGAGCCCATGTAAAAAAAGTTACCGGCTGCTTGGCCGTTGGGCAACGCAATTTCAACGACCAGCGTACCACCAGCGGGGATGATCCCCGTGATGTCGACGGTTTTGGAAGTTGGCGTGGCGGCGTTGTCGATCATGATGTTGAGCGCGTTGATCGCCGTCAACTGGGCGGTGTTCAGCGTGGCACCACCGAGGGCGCCGCTGTAACTGTAAAGTTTAACTTGCGCGGCTTGGGCCGTGGCACCGACGGTTCCAGCGGTGGCATTCTCAACACCAAAAGTAACTTTGGTTACATTGAATGCGCCGGTGATGCCGTTGTCGCTGAGCTTGAATGCGCGGTAGTAGCTGCTTTCAGCAGTTCCAGCAGCGTTGCGGCATGCGCTGGAGTTATTGGCCGTTACGGTATCGAGCGTAGTTTGTTTTAACGTGCGTTCAACCGGTGCAGCATCGACGCTGGCGTCAATGTTGGCAGCGTCGATGCGGGCATCGGTACTGGCACCATCAACACGGCCGTCGATGCGGCCGCTGGCGTCAGACTCTGACGTTGAAGCCGTGGCGCATGCGGTTACTGAAGTTGCAACAAACGTCGCGAGTATAAGGAGGTCAAAGCGCGACTTACTCATGTTGGCATGTTGCCTAGCTGCTCGTCGAGAAACAAGCCGAAAATGCAAAAAGGCCGCAGACGGCCTCGGTGCTGATGCTAACGATGTAGCGTGGTTGGCGATGAGCCGCCGTTAGACCGCCATGCGGAAGTTCTCGGCTTCCACGGTGAAAGCCGGACGCGTTGCTAAGCGGGCATTGGCTGCGCGCAAATCTTCGATGGTATCAATTTCGGTGGCGTACTTGGTGCCAATGTCCACGCCAACGAGTGAGACGCCTTCGTCGATCACTTGTTGAAATGCTGCTTCGTAATATTCGTTGACTAAGCCCTGGCCGTGAATGCGTTCGTTGAGCGCAGCGTACAACTTGCGCGAGGTGCTTGCCGAGAACCACTCGATGCCAACCGATTCGCCCATGGCGCCACGTACCGGCACTTGTTTGCTGATTGCAACGATGCGGTCGTTGGCGTCGGCGACAACTTTCATTTCTTCGAGGCCCAGTTCACCAACCGAGCGCACCGCTAGACAATCGGGACCTTGTTCGATCAAGGTTTCAACCACCGACACATCAAAAACCACATCGCCATCAAGCAGCACAAAGCCGTCATCGCCGACCGCTTGCTGGGTTAACAACAGCGAGTAGCCGTTGTTGGTGGAGCGGAAATCGGGGTTCGACACGAAGGTGACATCAAGGGTTGGAAACCAACGACCCACGGCTTCACGCACCATGTGTTCGAGGTAGCCAGTGCCAATTACGAACTGGTCAAAGCCACAGCGCAATAGATTGGTAATCGTGCGGCGCAGAATTGGAACGCCACCAACAGACAACAAGGTCTTTGGGGTGTCGTCAGAGTACGGGCGCAGACGAGTGGCACAACCAGCGGCTAAGATGACTGCCTTCATGGCCGATTACCTATGCAATCGGCGTGCGCAACGCTGCATTGTCGTGCTCTCAGTAAATTCAGCAGGTTAGGTCAAGTGTTCAGTGTCAGTTCTCTGACACCACTGGCTACTGTCGCCATGGATCTGACAGCTTCCTGGCACCTAATTGTCACCACCTTCTGCCAGTCCTGACATCTGGTGCTTATCGCTAAACGGTGCAAGGGTGGAGGGGTGTCCTTTGACGCATTGATTATTGCGACAAATCCGGCGGCGAAAACCGCAGTGGCCGGGATCTCGTTACTTGAGCGCGCTGTTCGCTGCGCACGTCGCGTGGGTGCGGGGCGTGTCGTTGTCGTCGAAAAAGCCGGCGCTGCGTTGCACAGTGAATTGGTTGGCGCCACCACGTTGTTGGTGATTCGCGCCGATCAAATGGTGCATCCACCATTGCTGCAACCGATGTTGGCGCTACTCGAAACCGGTTCCAGCGATGCAGTACTTGCCGTCGCGCCGACAGCCCCAGTTGCAACCGATGTCGCACCAGGTGACTACGCTGGGGCGTTGGTTGTCCGTGGCGATCAAGTGGCTATCGTGCTGAGGCAATTCTTCGACGGCAGCGATGATGTTGAGGTGGCTCAAACCTTGCGGGCCGCAGGCGCAGGCCTCGCGCCGCATGGTGAAATCGCTCGGCATCCGGTCACCACACCCGTTGAGCGTGCTGCGGCGCATCGCTTGCTGTACCGGATCTTGGTCAAGCCACAAGACAACGTCATCACCAAGTACATATATCGGCCGATTTCATTTCCGCTCACGGTGATGTTTTCGAAAACGCCAATTACGCCTAATCAAATTTCGTACATCACCGCAGTGTTGGTGACCATTGGTTGTTACTTGAGTGCGCAGGGCTCGATGAATTCTGCGATCGCTGGCACCGCGGTCATTTTGGCTGCCTCATATGTCGATTGTTGCGATGGTGAAATCGCGCGGCTCAAGCTGTTGTCGTCGCGTTGGGGTGCGTGGCTCGACACGATTATCGACGAGTTTTCGTCGGTTGGTTACATGATCACCATCGGTTGGCACTGTCATTTATATTTCGGGCCAGACTTTTTTGGCCAAGGTGTGCGGGTCGCAGGCATGGACTTGTGGGTGCTTGCGATCGTGGTGAGTACGGTGACGTATTTGGTGTCGATCTACGCAGTCTATTTCAATATTATCGTCGTGGTGGGCTCGGCCAACAGCCAGGACTACGTCGGTGAGTTTGAAGTTGTGCCCGGCGTTGGCGTTGATGAAGTGC
>JAYWHS010001106.1:0-2142 GCA_043777635.1 Kofleriaceae bacterium
ACCCAGGTTACGTCGTCACGTGATTTAACTGGGCAAGGTCACCGCGCCAATCTCGGGCTGCGGCACGTGCTGGTCGACACTACGCTGCATCGCGCGCTGCGCTTTTATGTCGACGGTGAAATCGGCGGTGGTGCAGCGTGGACCACCGATACCATCACGGGCGATCATGTCATTCCGCACGGCTTGGCAGGCCTCCGGTTTGGTTACGATTTGATCACCCAGGATGACGACTCACCATCGCGCGAGTTTGAATGTGAGTTTCTCCTACGCAGCGTCATCACCCAAGATAGTGTTGGCCTACTTTTTGGTGTTGGGATGTTATGGGGTGGCTAGCGCGCCATCGATAACTTGTCGATGATGCTACGTTGCATGCTCGCATGACAACTGCTCCGCGCTACCCATGGCCGTTTGAATTACTAGTTGCGTTGCGCGATCGCAGCGCAACCACCGCGATGACGGCACCCGCGGATGGCACCGTCGCAGATCAGCTCGCAGCTCTGCAGCTACATCCATCGCTGGTCGGCTTTCTCAGTGGCTTGTATGAGGCGGCCCAAGGCGCAACGTTTTTTAATAGCCGGTTGCGCTTGTATCCCATTGCCGGCGATCCTGACCGTGGCCTGCCGAACCTCGCGGCATGGAATCACGTCGATGGCTGGCAGCAATATCAGCCGCAAAAAATCAACCATACGTTTTTCTTTTGCTCCAATACATTTGGCGATCAATTTGGCATTCCGATCGATGCGGATGGCGCAGTGTTACACGACCGGCTCGGCATGCTTTGGGTCGAACGTTTCGAGTACCAAGAAGCAAAAATCAACTGGCACACGCTGTTTCCTCGATTGGCGGATGACCCAGCCATGGCCAACTTCGTATTGCGCAACGATGAGCACGCATGGGCGGCCGGCACGTTAGGGGTACCACTGGCATGGCAATGTTTTTCGTCGAACGTGCCTGCGCTGCTCGGTGGCCCGGACACCATCGACAACATTGCGTTGCAATCAATGCCTGTGCACGTTTCGTTCACGTTGCAAGTCATCGCCGAAGCAAAGCGCCGGTTGGAGCCAGGTGCTGCTACTGCGATGGTTGATCTCAAAACCTAGCGACGTTACTAACGTTAGATCTGGCCTCGGCGATCACTGCCTTGGCGTTCCAACATCCAGCCTGGATATTCGCTAGGCAAGGCCGACACTTGATCAAGCTGCTGCAGTTCTTCCGCTGTCAACGTCACGTTGGTAGCGGCCAAATTCGCATTCAATTGTTCAACGCTGCGAGCGCCTAAGATAACGCTGGTGACGTGTGGTTGATGAAACAGCCACGCTAACGCAATGTGGGCAACCGTGCACGGCGACGCGGTCGTCGACGGTGCTGCCGCATTGCGCGCGCTCGCGAGTTGGTTCATGACATCAATAACATCGTAGGCTCGCTCTTTATTAATCGGCGGAAAATCAAACGCAACTCGGCGTGAACCGGTCGGCCCGGTCGAGGCACGCGTATATTTGCCCGACAAAAAGCCACCCGCCAACGGGCTCCACGGTAGTAGCGCCAATTGTTGATCGTTAATGAGCGGGACAACGTCGCGCTCGATATCGCGGCCGGCGATCGTGTAATACATTTGGCAACTCTCGAACCGGTGCATATTGCGGCGCTCGGCAATCGCGATTGCTTTCATGATCAACCACGCCGGCATGTTGCACAGGCCGAGGTAACGCACCTTGCCAGCGCGAACTACAGCGTCGAGCGCGTCGACGGTTTCTTCCATCGGCGTGAGTGGGTCGGTGCCATGCACTTGATACAGATCGATGTAGTCGCAACCCATCCGCAACAAGCTGGCATCGACCGAATCAAAAATGTGTTTGCGCGATAGGCCTGATACATTGCGCGCACTGTTGCGCCGAGCCACGCCGGCTTTATCGGCATCACTCGCTTCGCCAGCGGCGGGATCGAGCGAGACCATCATGCGACCAAAGACTTTGGTGGCAATGACGATTTCATCGCGTGGTAGCGCAAGGTCGCGCACGGCTTGGCCCAGCATGATCTCCGACTGACCATTGGAGTACACATTTGCGGTGTCGAAGAAATTGACGCCTGCGTCGACCGCGGCTTTCACCATGGCGGTGGCTTCGGCTTGAGGCTGAGCGCCGA
>JAYWHS010001107.1:0-2138 GCA_043777635.1 Kofleriaceae bacterium
ACCTTGCGTGAGTGCACGCTGTAGTTCTGGTTTGATCCTGCCGCGCTGCGCTAGTTCACGATTACCCATGCGACTGCGGTAGCCTTCCAAAATCATCGCCGCCACATCCGCACGCTGCACGCCAGGCGCGGCAGCTACTTTTGCGAGCTCTTGTTTCATCGTGGTGTTCAACACCGTTTCGTCGTCGGTATTCACCGTCACACGAAGTTTCTCGTCGACAAACGTTCCAGCTGGGTGCTCGTTGTTGGTTAGGTTGGAAATTTCAGTATTGGAAGACATGTTCGCCTCGACCACGACCCCCTTGGCTCGAATGCGGTCGGTGACCTCGCGTTGCCGAGCGGCAAATGCCGCCTTTTGCTCCGGTTGCAGACGGGCTTTGGCGATCAATACGTCGGGCTCGACGCCAATAATCAAGGCGTGGCCAATTCGATCAGCGCCCATACTGATTGCCTGATCGACCTGGTTGAGGAGTTCGAACGGCGTGACGTTTGGATTGAGGAGTTGCTCCCCGGCATGAATGGTTAAGCCAAGCATGGTGACCTCACCGTGTTGTTGCCCGGATTCAGCACTCCAGATGCGAAGAGCTTCTGCCATTGTCCGTGTTTCGGACGCTAGTGTTTCGAGGTTAAGGCCTGCAAATTGCTCCGTGATTCTGCCCTGCGCGTCAGTCACTGGCGTGGCCGGCACCCACTTCGGTTTTTCACCAGTTGCTGCACTACGCTGTGAACTGTTCGCTACATCTTGCGCTTGCAGCTGCCGTGCTCGCTCCGCGGTCGCCGCCAGTGCAGCATCATAGTCCCCCGAGCGAAAGCGATTGACGGTAGCTTCTGCGGTGGCCAAGTCGGTGCCGGTTAATCGCGCCAAACGCTCTGCAAATGCTGGCGCTGAACCAGCGGCCGCGAGCTCCTTGTCTAGATGTGTCGACATTTGTTTCGCATTACGAAAACCACGCTCTGCGGCAGCTCGCCACATCAACGCAGGCCCTTTGTCTCCGTGCTCTACACCTGCGTTGTCCATTCCGTTAAAGGCTTTTTGCAGAGTCGGATCAGCAAACCAGTCCTGGGCAAACGCAGCGGCTTTGCCTTGTTCTCCTGCGGCTTTCTTTTCATCGTGAGTTCGGTTTTTGGTGGTGGCGTACGTCAGACTTACATCACTATCTGTTGGTACGTTTGCGATCAGGTTCTCAGCATCGGATTTGACTTCAGCAGCTGATTTGTCTGAACTGCTGTAACGCAGCTCTTGCATTCCGAGTTCTGCGGCACTCGCTCGTTTTGATGCAATGTCGGCTGAAGATAGTCCGTGGCCTTCTATCATCTTGTATCGAGCGAAAAATTCCGCGTTGGGATTGATAGTTGCGTCGTAGTGGCTGCCGTCAGGTTTCGACATGCCGATCGCTTCCCGGTACTGGCTGAGAGCGGCAATGAGTCGTTTCGTGCCAATATCCAACAGCTTGGCATCAGAATCAGCCGTTGCCGTTTCAATCTGAGTCTTTGCTGTCACCATTTCGTTCAAGAGTCCAACATTCAACTCACCCTCTACCGAGGCAATCACTACCTGCTTCGGCGCACTAACGACATCCCCTTCGACAGTCCTGCCCTGCGGCGACAGATCCTTGACCGCCATGGATTTCTTGCCCTTGCCGGTGCCCGTTGCAATCAATTGCTTGAGCAAATCAATTTGCTGCGCTCGTTCGGTTGAACTAATGCCATCAAATTCTTCGACGGCTTTCAGGACACTCTTGATCGGCACTGAGCCCTGCTCATGCGCGTGCTGCTCCGGCAGCGCTTTGCTCGACGCAAGCCCCGCAATCATACTGTTAGTCTTCGCCACCTCGACCTGCCGCGCAGCAATTTGATCGGCGGTCTCAATCGTTACCTTGGCTGGCGGTCTAGGCTCAACGCCGTCGACGCCATCGTCCGCTTTCCGGACGTCAGCGACATCTTGCGCGGCCGTTGCCGGATGCTTGGCAGGCTCCGCGACTCCCGCCGCTTTCGGCGCCACCCCCGGCGCAGCTGGCGCGACCGCCGCATCCACCGCCAGCGGCTTGCTCGACTTGCCACCAGCTTGCTCGGCGGCGACCTGCTGTTTCCACGTCGCTTTCGCGGCGGCAGGTGCAGTGCCTGGCGCAAACTCCGCGT
>JAYWHS010001108.1:0-7116 GCA_043777635.1 Kofleriaceae bacterium
CTGAAAATCGTGTCGCTCATCGCAACACAGTATCAGAACGTCGACGGGGTTGGGCACAGACCATTGATTTCTGCAGGCGTGGTTGCGAACGGCGTTAACCTGCCGGTGGTGGTGTTGACCGTGTAGATGTTCGCAACACCTTCGAAGGTCCGTTCGGCAAGAAACAACGTGCTGCCGAACAAAGCCATGCCTCGCACCTGATTCGGAAGTGGGGAACCGGTGAACGGTGGACCGCCACCGAGGGCCGAGTTGGCGATGACTGCAGCGTTAAGAGCGCCGGATGTGGTAGATGCAAAGAAAACCGAGGACGCGTCTTTGGGTGCGATCCCATTGTGTCTTACCAAGGTTGGAGTAGCGCCCATCGCTGTAAGTACAGCGCTGGTTGGGTTGATGGTAACCAAACGATTGAAGCCCGTGCAGCAACCGGTGGATGTACCAATCAACGTGCTTCCGACGAAAGTCATCGCAGTGATGCGATGAGTTTGGCTGTCTGGGGTCTTTAGTGTGCCAATAGACACTACGGAGCCATCGGTTGGATTGATTTTAATCAGTTGGCGCGTTTGGTTGGAACCTCGACCCGTAGACGAAAACACCTCACCTGCCGGGGATGTTGCGCAGCCAATGAGCCGTCGTTGCGCCGTGCTCAACACGGTAATTGCTTTGGTTTCTGGATCGACGAAAAATATTCGGCTGCGTTCGTCGTTGGATTTTTCGGTTGCCAGTAACCCGGGTTTGCTTAGACGAAACAGATTGTCTATCGTCGGATTGCCGTTGGTATTTTTGACCTGCACGACCACCGGAATGAACCCAGGTGAGTTGGGTGCGGCTGGCGCAGTCACCGCCATAATGGTGGCGTCGTCTATCACTTGCACATTCGTCGCTGCAGCCCCGGCGATTTCAACGGTCGGCGCGCCTGCTTCATCGGCAATGAAGCCACTGCCGGTAATTTTAATTGGTGTGCCTCCGACGCTGCGACCAAGTGCCGGTTCAATGTTCAAGACCAGTGGCAGCGCGTTATAGCGAAAGCCTTTATCAAGTTTAGTGAAGCCACTTTGCACAGCAACGCTAATGTCGACTTTGCTTGCCGCCGCACCTGGAGGCGCAGGAGGTACCGTGAAAGTGATTTCGGTATCACTCGTGGCCACGGCGTTGGTTACTAGTGAACCGTTAAATACCACTAACGGATCGCCTGGCTCGGCTTGGAAGTTGGTGCCGGTAACCGTTACGGTGGCACCCCCGAGTGCCGAGCCGTGATCTGGGCTGATCGAAGTAATGGTTGGTATGTCGCTTTTTTGGTCGGTTACCGAGCCACAACTTGACCCTGCCGCAAGCAAGCAAATCGAACCGAATGCGAATCCTACGCTGTGGCCATGAGCCCTGGATTGACGAATCATTGAAAGATCTCCATCGCGCTAACTGGGATGCCGAATTCTTCGATAATACCGGTGATACCGGTGGTTGGATTGATGGTCACGATTTGACCGTCGCGAGTAGCGCCATACATAACATCTTCCAACACTCGCACATCTGCAAAGTGTGGAACCTGGCCACCAACGGTAGGTGGCGCAATGGCGACCTGTGGTCCGAGTGCGCCGGTGGTGACATTGACGGTCATAATTTGACCGCCGCTGGTGGCGAACATGGTGTTGCCCATCAGCGCGAGGCCATATTGATTGCCACCCGGAATCAGGGTTGCGCCGATCGGTGCGAACTCGCCGGTGGTGATATTGTAGCGCCCAAATTGGCCGCCCTTGGCAATTGCGTAAAGGTCGCTGCCCATTGATTCAAAGGCAACCACGCGGGCACCGCTTCGTACGGTTTGGTCGATGTTTTGCGAGGAGAAGTCGATTTGACCAAACGTGCCATCGCGGGTGTGGGCCCAATAATTGCCAGGTGCGTCGACGAATAATGCGCGATAGCCAGGGCGCGACAAGGGCCGACGTTTCGAGCTGTTCGGGATATCGACAAAAGCGCGCGAAACTGGGTCGAAGAACGCTGCGAAATTGTTGTTACTTTTAGAAAATAGGATGAAGCCTTTGCCGAGGGTCGGAACATATTGGAGCAAGCCAAGTGCCGTCGCTGCACCGATGGTGTTGTGCAACTTGATGTCGGGTTTCGACATCGGCAGGCCAGGCCCAATTGTGAATGACAAGCTGGTATCGCTAGTGACCTTAATGTCGGTCGCCACAACACCGTCGACAGTAATCTGCGGAATGCCGGCGTCGTCGGCAACAAAGCCAGTGCCGGTGACCACTACGCGTGTGCTTTTGTTATATTCGAGGCGCGGCGGTTGCGCGGCCGTGATGGTGGGTAAAGCCGAATAGTTGAACTTGCCGGATTCACTGGCATAGCCATTGCGGTTGTAGACCACAACCGTGCGATCACCTGCCGTAGTGCTTGGAGGCAACAACACTTCCAACGTCTGATCGTCGACTGCGCTTGCCAACGGCGCTTCGACGCCGCCGATCAAAACTCGATTCGGCTGCGCGCCATCGGCGAGAAAGCCCGAACCGGAGATCAACACTCGTGTGCCACCTTGAAGTGGCCCATACGGCGGCGTGACGGCTTCGATCGTAGGTGGCGGACTCACGTCGCTGCCACAACTCGCGATCAAGAGGCCTGTTAGTAAAGCACCGAGGGCAAGCCCTCGACGACCAATCCCGTGCGCTGCGCGCGTTATCCTAATGTGTTGCTGCACGCCGAAAAACTACCACGTTCTCGGCACGTAATGGCGCGGACTATTTGGTTTCGTCGCAGGCCGCGAGCTGTTCGGCCGTCTTTGCCGCAATCGTGCATTCCACGATGTTTTTAGGTGTCTTGTTTTGGCAGGCGTCCATAAACTCGCCGGTTTTGGCGTCGGTCGCGGCCTTTTTTTGCTTGGCGATTTCGGCTTTGAGCTCGGCGGTGTCAGCTTTGGCACCAGCCGTTGCAAACTCAATATCGAGGATATTGGTTAACGATTTGGCGCACTGATCGGACGACGCCGCGTTTTTACAACCCGTCGAGACCGACAACATCAGAGCCAATGCGGTTGCGGCGACGATGCTCCCAAAGCGACCGAACCGGCGTAGGTTAGATTTGTGAGCAAAACGAATTCCCATGGCTAAATCGTATCATTGCTTGGCGGCTAGCAAAGCGCGGAAGGCGAGGATCTGCGTTTGAACCCGGGCTTCGGCAGGTAGCGCTTGAGCCTGGGCGGCGAGGGCATCGGCCGAACGCGGCGCACCATCAGCCGCTAATGACTGGGCTAAATGTAGAGTAATCTCGGCGCGAGCCGGAGCCAGCCGATGGGCCAAATCCAAGATTTTCACCGCCGCGCGGCTATGGCCCTGGCGCAGCAATACCCAGCCATGGGTATCGAGCACAGCGGGATCACCGGGCGATAGCCGCATGGCTCGGCGGCTGGCAAGGTCGGCTTGGTCGAGCTGTTGATTGGCGTCGGCCAAGGCAAACGCCCATAAGTTTTGCAACTGAGCTGAATCGGGCACGCGCGCCATGATCGGAGTCAACGATGCGACTGCGCCGGCTGCGTCGCCATGCGCTACCGCCCACTGCGCAGCGCGGGTCCGTTGCCGAATGTCGCGTTGTTCGCCGTCGATTTTCGCTAGCGCAGCCAGCGAGGCCGTGGCCTTCGCGAGTTCGCCGAGTGCCGCTTCCGCATCGGCCCGCAACGCGAGTTCGTCGGCGGTGCTGGCATCTTTGAGCACCTCCACCGCCCGGGCCGGTTGAGCGCTGCGCAGCCAGGCTTCGGCCGCAAGCAACCGCGCTGCAACCGCGTCTGCGTCGGAGCCCCGCAGCATTGGCGCAAGCAACGTTTGGGTCTGCGCCGGCAAGCCGCGATGCAGCGCCAGGTCGGCTGCAAGCAGGCGAGCGCGGTTTGGTTCGGTCAGTTCAAGCATTTTTATGATCTGCTCGGCGTCGTCGAAAAACCCCAAATCCATCGCGGTGGTCGCGATCGTAATCAACGCGGCTAACGGCCGGTCGTCGATGAGCGTGCGCAAGGTGTCGCGCGCGTCGCTGCGGCGATCAGCCTGAATCAACAAGCGCACGACTAGCAGTCCAAGTTCGTAGTCATCGCCGCTGCGCGAAAAAGCACTGCGCACTTCCGTGACGGCTTGGGCAAGGTCGTCGGCAGCTAGCAACGCGGTCGCTAAGCTCAAGCGGGCGTCGAGTTGATTAGGCTCAACTTCGAGGGCAACTCGCAACGCGCGCTGCAGCACCGCTAGTTCGGATCGGGCCTGGGCCGAGTTGGCGTCCAATGCGGTGCGCGCCAGCAATTCGGCATACACCATATTGCCGTCGAGCGAACGCGGCTTGCGCTGTAGTAACGCGCGGACCAATTGCAGTTGTGTGGCCGGGTTGGTCGCGGCTCTCGCGGCCAAAAGGTAGCCGCGTTCATCATTCGGTGCCAACCTGCGGGCTCGGGCGAACGCGTGTTGCACGTCGCTTGCCGATGACATGGCGGCGAGGCTGAGTTGACCAATCGCAATCCACAAATCGGCAGCGTCAGCAAATCTGGGCAGGCCGGCACGGGCCAATGCTAGTCCGCGCGCTGCGTCGCCGGCTTGTGCTGTTGCCAGCGCTTGCTCGATCAACGGATACACTGCGGGTGCATCCGCGGCGGCGTTGGCAAATGCTTGCGCTGCGACTGGTTGTTGATCCGCTTCACGCGCGATGGCCCCAGCGAGGTAGTTTGCAGTCACTGCGATGGGCAACAAAGCTGGCGGTCGCGGCTGGTGATGGCAGCCAGCGAGGCCAACGATCGCCGCCGCAGGCAGACAAATCGCGCCAAAGCCCAGCCATTGCATACCTTCACTATGCAAAAGCCCGTCACTTCGCGCAATGACAACGGCGTGGCAATCTTCCCAATTGCCGCCAGGCAGGGCAAACTAAAGGCGCATGGACCAGCTAGGGATTCTGTATCAAGAACACATTGCGCGCTTGCAACAAGGCTACGAAGCGGTGATGGCCAAACATCAACTCGACGCAATCGTGTTGGGTTCTGGGCATGCCACTGCACGTAATCGGTTTGACGATCAATTTTGGCCACTATCGGTGACGCCAGCTTTTGCTCATTGGTTGCCGCTGCAAGAGGCCGATTGTTTCGTGATCGTGCGGCCAGGTAAAAAACCAACGTTGGTGCGTACGGTTACCGACGATTATTGGCATTCAGCATCGGTTCCAGAATCTGAACACTTCTGGTCAGCGTTTGACCTGATCGACGTGAAACCCGGTGGCGCGAAAGCCCATTTCCCGGTGTTGCGCTGTGATTACATCACTCGCGATCCGCTGGGCATGTCGGGCGGCGGCGTAAATTCGCCCGAGTTGGTCGCTGCGCTCGATGGCTTGCGCACTGTAAAATCCGACTACGAAGTGCATTGCATGTTGGAAGCTTCGCGGCGTGCGGCGCGTGGCCATCGAGCGGCTGAGCGTGCATTTCTCGAAAGCGATCGGTCGGAACTGGCGTTGCACTTGACCTATCTCGGCGCATCGGAACAAGATGACGCAACCACGCCGTACAAGGGTATCGTTGCGCTTGGGCCGCATGCTGCGGTGCTGCATCACGCCGTGTATGGCACCAAGCCAGTTGGCAAAACCGACACCTCATTGTTAATCGATGCCGGTGCGCGCTACCTTGGTTACAACAGCGATATTACGCGCACGTATGCGCGTGGTGGTGGCGCAGCAGCGCGGCAGTTTGCGTCGCTGATCGCAGCGGTCGACGGTGTGCAACGCAAGTTGTGCGAACTTATAGGCGTTGGCATGGAGTACGAAGCGTTGCATGACCAAAGTCATGCATTGCTTGCAATCGCTCTGGAAGAAATCGGTTTACTGCGCGGCAGCCCTGATGAATGTGTCGCGCGTGGCGTGACGCGTGCGTTGTACCCGCATGGGCTGGGTCATTCGCTGGGTCTGGTTACCCACGATGTCGGATGCAAACTTCGGGCTCCCCGGCCGGAAAATAAGCATTTGCGGACTACCTGCACGATTGCCAAAGACCAAGTCTTCACGATTGAGCCCGGCGTATATTTTATTGACTCGCTGTTGGCACCTCTCCGCGCCGACGACCGCAAAACCTTGGTCAACTGGCAGTTGGTCGATGTGTTGAAGCCGTTTGGTGGCGTGCGCATTGAAGACAACGTGCAAGTGCTCGACGATGGTGTCCGCAACTTTACCCGGGAAGCGTTTTCACCTGATGGCGTGCGCTTTTTGACGGCGCGTACCGCCAAGCCACTTGGGGCAGACGGCGGTGGCGTCGCACCCCGGAAGCGTAGCGGTGCGCCGACCATGGGCCCGGATGATTTTGATAAACCTCAAGTCGCCACGGCCACCGACACCCCGACCGGCCTTTTGGATCCTGATCTCGACGATTTTATTTGAGCAAGGCTCGCCGTCACGCCTTGCAGCTTGCTAGAATCCGCGCAAATGCAAAAATCGATGATGCTTGCGGGCTTGTTGTTGGCCGCCGGCTGTCAACGCGGCGTTGATGAAGCCGCAAAAAAACAACCCACGGCCGCCCCGAGCGGCACCGATGTTGCGCGTGTACCTGCAGAAGAACGCAAAGCTCCAGCGGTGCCAACGCCGCCAGCGTTGCCGCAAGTGCCAGCGCCAGCTGATGTGGCCAACCCGCCTAGTGATGCAATAAAAACTGCATCGGGGTTGCAGTACAAAAAACTCAGCGTAGTTGCCGACGGTGTGTTCCCGGCCGGCAATGATACGGTCTCGGTGCAATACACCGTCTGGAAACGCACGGGCGAAACCGTATTTTCGAGCCAAGGCCGCGGTCAACCGGCGACGGTATTGTTGAGCAGCGCCTCGCCGGGGTTTGCCGAAGCACTACGGCTCATGCGCAAAGGTGAAAAGGCCCGGCTTTGGATACCCGCCGAGCTCGGAGAAAAAACCGGGCCCAATGGCAACATGGCCACGGTGTACGATGTCGAGCTGGTCGATTTGCAGGTTGCTCCAAAAGTTCCAACGGATGTTGCGGCTGCGCCGGCCAACGCGAAAACTTCGTCGGGCGGCACCAAGTACGTGGTGGTCAAAGCTGGTTCAGGCGCTAAGGCCCGGTCGTTCGACAACGTGACGTTTCATTACACGGTGTGGGAAGCATCGGGC
>JAYWHS010001109.1:0-2128 GCA_043777635.1 Kofleriaceae bacterium
GCAGCTAAAAATCTAGCGGCGGCAGCCAGTATGGCAGGGCCACCGTTGTCGTTCATTGAAACCACCGTAATGAACGTTGTGAAAGCAGCGGGGCTAGAAACGCCACGGCCCAATGAAATCGCTGCGGCCCATAGGCTCGCTGAGCCCGGCGTGCTGGCGGCGCTACATAGTTTGGCCAAACGGCGCTTAGTAGTAAAAGTCAAAGCCGATTATTTTGTTGCGGCCGAGGTGCTTGATAATCTACGCAGTCGCCTGCGTGCTCATTTTGTTGACGAACCCAA
Organism: Kofleriaceae bacterium; assembly: GCA_043777635.1. GTDB lineage: Bacteria > Myxococcota_A > Polyangia > Haliangiales > Haliangiaceae > JABFXX01. The sequence goes on from JAYWHS010001109.1 coordinate 282, forward strand.
ACTTACGCCAGCACACTGGAAAGCGATGGCCGCAGTAAGCCGTAAGTTTTCTATTCCACTGATCGAATATTTTGATGCCGAAAAGCTCACGCTGCGGATCGGGGACGATCGGAAATTACGCGGGTGAGCCCGTGGTGTTTCGCAATCCCGATAAAAATAGGCATTTTCAAGGCTCGTCAGATCGGTGTATGCTGCATGCATGGAACGAATCGATCACCAAGCTGCCGCCGGTCAACTCGATGAATCATCTCGCGACTTGATTGACGCGGAAATGAGCCTGCATCCTGACCCTCACAACATGGTGATCAAAGGTGAAGAGCGCAGCGCCGATGAAATCTTTGCGGATCGGTTGGCTACATTGCCACCAGCGCAGCACGCGGCTTTTCTGGCGTATGTTGCAAAATGTTTTGGCAATAGCGTTGTGCAGCGCACGCTGCGTAGCCTCGCCGTGCGGCAGTGAAGCGTAAAGCCGCAGTAAAATAGCTTGCGCCCTGCTAGGCTGCATGCATGGCTAAAGCGGAACGATGGATCATGACAGGCGCGGTCAGCGCAGCGTTGGCGATCGCTGCCGGCGCATTTGCAGCTCATGCGCTTCGCACGAGGCTCGATGCCCGCCGCTTTGAAATTTTTGAAACAGCGGCAAGCTATCATTTGATCCATGCGTTGGCGCTGGTGTTGGTCGGCGTGTTAGTGGCTGCCGGTTGGGACCGCGCAGAGCGGGCTGGGATCGGTTTTGTCGTCGGTACGTTGGTATTTTCAGGCAGCTTGTATGCGCTTGCGCTGAGCGGTGTCAAAGTGCTTGGTGCGATTACACCCATCGGTGGCGTTGGCTTCATTGCGGGTTGGCTAATGCTGGCCCATGTCGCCTGGCAGCGGTCGCGGATCAATGTCAATCGGCGCTAGCGAGCGCGTTTCCACGGTGGCGGTGACAACGCAGTACTCACATGATGTAAGAACGTTGTCAGTTTAGGGGCAACGTTTTGCCGCGACGGATACACCGCATAAACCGAACCGACGGGGGAGCCCCACTTCGGTAGTACGCGCACCAAACGGCCGCTGGCAATATCCTCGGCTACCATGAAGTCACTGCACACGCCGATGCCAGCGCCGGCAATCAAGGCCGCACGCACCGTCGCAAAGTTATTGCTGATTACGCGGGCTGGGCGAGAAAATTCGTAACGTTCTTTGCCGTGGTTAAGCGTCCAACTTTGGACCCGAGCGATCGGGGCGAACAGAATACGTCGATGATCTTCAAGTTCTTGAATTTTGCTCGGCGTGCCATGCTCCGCTAAGTAGCCCGGTGCAGCGCACAGATACAGTTCCATACTGCACAGCCGCTTGGCGGTGAGCGAGCTTTCGACCAGCGGTCCAAATCGAATCGCCACGTCGTAGCCTTCTTCGACGAGGTCTACCAACCCGTCACTGGCATTCATTTCAACGCAAATGTCGGGATGTTTTGCAGCGAAGTCACCGATGATTGTGCTCAAGCAGCGCTCGGTAAAATCAACGGCTGCGGTGATCCGTAACAAGCCGCGCGGCGTGGCTTGCATATCGTTGACCACTTTTTCCGCAGTTGCGATGTCGGTGATCACGGTGCGAATATGGTCGTAGTACACTTGCCCAACGTCGGTGAGCGAAAGTTTGCGAGTGGTGCGCTGCACCAACCGAACTCCGAGGCGTTCTTCGAGTTGGGCGAGTTTGCGACTCACCGTCGATTTTGGCACGCCCAGCACCAGGGCTGCGGCTGTAAAGCTCTTGGTCTCGACAACTTTGCAAAACATCAAGACTTCGTTGAGATCCATCACAGGATGGCATCTAATCCCGAGATGTCGTCGCGAGCAATCCGC
>JAYWHS010001110.1:0-2124 GCA_043777635.1 Kofleriaceae bacterium
CCCCCATGCGCAGCATCAATCTTTCATTAGCGCTCATTGTAATCGGCAGCACCATCGCCACAGCGAATGCCGCTGATAAAGCATCTGCTCCGCCAGCAACGCCAGTGGCTCCGACTCCGCCCGCGCCAACGCCACCAGCGCCGTCAGCACCGACGCCAAGCGCGCCTGCGCCGACCGACGCACCGGCACCAATTGCCGCGCCGGCACCTGCACCAACCGATACGCCCGCACCTGCACCAACGGACGCGCCAGCGCCAGTTCCTACCGACGACACCGCTGCGGTTGCCCCTGCCCTGCCCGTCGGTGTTCACGGCATGTTGCTCGATGAATCAACCGGCGTTGGCCTGCCAGCCGCAACCATTACCGTGCTTGGCACCAACAAACAAACTGTGATTACCGAGCTCGACGGTAGCTTTGTGATTAGCTTGTCGCCCGGCAAGTATACGCTCAACTTCTTCACACCTCTTTATGATGCCAAGACCACGACGGTAGAAGTGCGCACGGGGGTATCAACCGAGTTGGCGATGAGCCTTGAACCCAGCGCTTCATCCGAAGAGGTGATTGAAGTACGCGGCAAAATCGACACCCGCACCGAATCAGCGTCGCTCGCGGTACGACGCGCCGCAACGGTAGTTTCCGACGGCGTGAGCGCGCAGGAAATTTCTCGCACCGCAGCTTCGAATGCCAGCGAAGCCATGAAGCGCGTCGTCTCGGTCAGCATCCTCGACAACAAATATGTAGCGTTGCGCGGCTTAGAAGGCCGCTATGTCACAACGCTCCTCAATGGCATCGTGTTGCCAAGTACCGAACCCGATCGCAATGCCGTTCCGCTCGATTTGTTTCCGACCTCGCTGCTAGCCAACCTTACCGTCTACAAAAGCTACGGTGCCGAACTGCCTGGCCAATTCGGCGGCGGCACGCTGGCCATCGACACCAATTCGTTTCCGACCAAGTTTGAAGCCAAGGTTAATCTGTCGACGTCGGCGAACACGGTGACCATCGGCCAACAGGGCTTGTTTTCCACCAGCCGAGGCGCAGCTGGCTACTTTGGATATGACGGCGGCAACCGTCAATTGCCCAGTAGCGTACCGACCAACCAAGCGTTGCGCGGCATGACGGCCTCCGAGATGACCTCTATCGGTCAATCGTTTCGCAACGATTGGGCACCGACCGAAGCGCAGGTGTCGCCGAATGTTGGCATCAACGCCACCGTCGGCAGCACCACGCAAGTAGCAAAAAGACCGCTCGGCTACCTGGTTACCGGCATGATGCGGCACGGTTTTTCAGGTCGCAGCGGTGAATCGGCGCGAACTGGTTTTGCTGGCGGCCAACTGCAAACTACCGATTCGTTGGCTTACGACGTCGGTGAACGCGAAGCCACCGTCGGTGCACTAGCAAATGTCGGCTACGCTATCGCTGACGGCCATAGCATCAACTTGTTTGGGCTATATAGCCACGTCGGCACCGACTCGGTCGCGACCGGCCTGGGCTACAGTGAGGCCGACGGCACCAACATCGATGTGTCGCGCTTGTCGTTCGTCGAGCGCGCACTCGGCATGGCCCAACTCATCGGCAAGCACAAAATCACGCGCGCCCATGGGCTTGAACTCAAATGGCAAGTCAACGGTGCCAGCACCCGCCGCGACGAACTAGATACCCGCGACTTGGTCTATACGGTAGATCCAACCAGCGCGATGGAATCGTACAAAGACCAACCAGGCTCGGGACAGCGTTACTGGTCTTTCTTGTCTGACAAATCTTTTGGCGGCGGCGCTGATGCCATGTTGCCGCTCGGCAAAGTCCGCTTGCGCGCCGGCACATCGCTGCAATCCACCGATCGCGGCTTTCGCGGCCGACGCTTTCGCTACCGCTACATCGGCGACGATACGTCCGCACGCACGATGCCTGCCGAACAGATTTTCAGTTCTGAAAACATCGGCACTGATTTCGAAGTGCAAGAAGACACGCTGCACGAAGACTCGTACCAAGCCAACATTGGTGTCGCGGCGGGTTACCTAGCCGCCGATATCGACGCCACGTCGCGACTCAAGCTGGTGGCTGGCGCGCGCTATGAACGCGCCGATCAATCGCTCGCTAACGGCAGCCGCTATGCCGTGGCTGGGG
>JAYWHS010001111.1:0-7084 GCA_043777635.1 Kofleriaceae bacterium
GCTGAGATCTTTGGCGCGGTCCCGTTGCGCGATGAATTTGTGCAAACGCTGCAAGGCCGCGGCGTTACGACGGGTGGCACGGATCGATTCGCCAGGATAAGTGTACGCCATGGATCAAGGAACGTTGATCCTCGATCGCGGAGAAATCAATGGCTTGGATCAACTATTCGCCGATGCTGGTTAGTCGCAGATTTACGTGATGATCCGCAATCTCAACTCGGCAACGTTTTGGTGAACAAGCGCGAATTTTTTAAAATCAGTCAGAATGCTTCGCGAGAATTCCTCGATCAAAGAAAAATGTCGATTTTCAGGAATTTTGATTTTTTGAATCGTCAGTTGCAAATCGCTAATGTATGCCATTCGCAGACTTGCAGACTTGCAGACTTGCAGACTTGCAGACTTGCGGCCGGACGATCGTGGTTAGAGCACGACCTTTGATTTCCGGCCCTGATCCGAGCATTCGCTGGTTTACTGCTTAGGCGGGCTTACGATACGTGCCGCTGGCAGAGCAGCTTGATGCAACTGCCGGCTCTCACCTGAAAACAGCGGAATTTCGACCCGCACCGAACCTGCGCTATCGGAAATGATCAACATCGCACCATCTTCGGTCACACTTGCATCGGCACGGTCGAGCAGCGCCAAGGCTGTGCGCAAGCGGGTTGCCTCAAGTGCACCTTCGCGGAAGCCGCGACGCGCAAAGCCTAAACATAACAACGCACACCCGGTCATGCCTGCGGCGAGTATATGGACGCCGGTGACTACGCTGGTCGCAGCCAACAGAATCGATGCCGACATCGCTGCGGCGCTGACCATGAAAAAGCCGAAGGGCCGGCTGCCACCACGACCACGGCGGGTCGCGACCAACTGAGTGGCGACGCTGTGCGGCACCGCTTGCCAGTCGTGAATCGGCGGTTTTACCGTATCGCGATTCCACGTCGATTGCGGTAGCGCAAGCAACTCCGACGGCTCTGACATGGTGGCAGCGTAGCATCAGTTACCGAAAAGCGGCATTCCAGCTTCGTGGTTGACTAGTCACGCTCGTATAACCCGGCCATGGCCAAAGCCCCTCTCCGTACGCGCACTGCCAGCAAATTGCGAGCGCGCGCAAGCGTGCCCACGACCCGTGCGCCGCGTCCCACTCCGGCCGTCAAATCGGCGGCGGCCAAAACCGCCCCAGTTGAGTCGATTTTGGATGTCGTTGCAGCGCCGGTAACGGTGACGCCACCGACTGCAATCGAAGCTAGCAACCAGGGATCGCAGGGATCGAGTCCGGGTCACCAAGATCGCCGCGCTGCGCAAGCTGTGGTCGCTGGCGGCCGGTTGCGCGACACCCTGCTTGAGCTTTGGCAACGCACACGCATCGATTGGGGCTTTGTTACCGATCGTCTGTCGGCGACATTTCGCAAAGAAAAATGGATTGGCTCGCATGATCGGCGCTTCATCGGCGAAACCCTGTACGGCATGATTCGTAATTTGCGTCGGGTCGATTTGGCGTTGACGCGTGCCTCGAAACGCAAAGCCGGGCCGCGCGACCTCGAACGCTTAACCGCGTACCTCGTGCTCGAACAATTGATCTCAATCGACGAAGCCAAGCGCATTGAGCCAACGGTGGATTGGGCAATGGTTCGTGGCGTTGACGAGGTTATTGCCAACGAACGTAAATTAGTCACGCGCATTGCACTTGGATCGTCGCTGCCGGATTGGTTGGCAGCGCGTTTGGTGGCTGATTGGGGCGACGAAGCCGAAGCCTTGGCGACGGCACTCAACAGTCGGGCACCGATGACCGTGCGCAGCAATTTGCTGGTCGAAACCCGCGCCGGCCTGGCCGCCGAACTTAAAAAAGCCGGCTTACAAACCACGTTGGGCAGCTGGTGCGATACCGCGCTCATCGTCGAAACTCGCGCTAATCTATTCGCCACCAACGCGTTTATCCGTGGCGCGATGGAAGCGCAAGACGAAGGCAGCCAACTGCTGGCCGACTTGGCGGTGCCGCGCGATGCCAATGGCATCATGCAATCGGGCATCGTGGTCGATGTTTGCGCTGGCGCTGGCGGCAAAACCTTGGCGTTGGCCGCGCGGATGATGAATCGCGGCCGCGTGCTAGCGAGTGATATCGACGGCAACAAGCTTGAAGAATTGCGGCGGCGGGCTCGCCGTGGCGGAGTTTCGATTGCGCAAGCTGCGGCGACCGACGGCAACTATTGGCCGGATCCTGTCGACGCGGTCCGTGGCAAAGCCGATGTGGTATTGATCGACGCACCATGTTCTGGCGTTGGCTCACTGCGCCGCAATCCTGAAGCACGCTTCCGCATGCGCGAATCCGACATCGCCGATTTCGCCAGTAAACAGCGCACGATTTTGGACCGCGCGTTCGAACTTTGCGCGCCCGGCGGCGTGGTGGTGTATGCGACTTGCACCGTGTTGCGAGCTGAAAATCAAGATGTAGTTGCAGCGGTAATGGCTAAGCCGCGTGGCTTACAAATCGTACCGCTAGCTCGGCACGCGCCGGAAATCAGCGCGACGTTTGACCGCGAAGGTGCCTTCGTGGCACTGCCGCATCATCACAATACGGATGGCTTTTTCGCGCAAGTGATCGCTCGCGGCGCGGAGCCGCTAGCGCCTGTGCGCTAGTTGCTGGGGCGTGAGGCGTGGGGCGTGGGGCGTGGAGCCTGGTTGGCTCGATCAGTAATCGGCAAGCTGTTGATTCAAGAAATTTGCGCGAGGAACGTGCGGCGTGTTGAATGCCCACGAGGTGTCGGTCGACAGGCCGGTGCGTGACAGGTGAACGGTCGGCTCACGGAGGCTCCGGAGGGAGCGATACGGAGCTTGGACGGGCGCACTGCTGCTGGCCGCGCGGCCGCGGAGGTTGGTGCTCGCGCGATGGCTGATGCGCCGCCTTCGCGTCGCGGGTGGGTGGTGTATTTGATAGCGATGGCTGGTGGCGATGGCTGGTGGGGATGGCTGGTGGCGCAGAATGATGGTGATGACTGGTAGCGGGCAAGGTTATGCGTCCGGTTTTCGGACTTTGATATTTTTGTGAAAATTTTGAGTAATATTTTTCGATTTATGTTGACGTGTTTTCTGCATGGAGAATTGCAGTGCCTACAAGTAGCGGGCGAAACGCTTGTGCAAGGCCGCGAGGTAGGCGACACGGGGCGATGAGCTGGGTCGGCGGATTTTTTTGGTTGCAGTGGTGTTTCGCAGCGCTGGGCGTGAATGACAGGGTCGAAAAAGTAGGTGGTATAACTTTGTCATGGAAAATGGGGCAAAGGTGCAGGTAGCGATTGATGTCGATGCGCTGGGGGGGCAAATCGCTGAAATGTCGGCGCATATCGACGCTGCGATGCATCGGTTGTTAACAGCGATTCGGGATTTCGACATTGCTGCGGGATGGCAGGTGCAAGGTGCGCTGTCGTGTGCACATTGGTTGGCGTGGCGCGTGGGTTGGGATTTGCGTACAGCTCGCGAACGGGTGCGGGTTGCGCGTAAGTTGGCTGAACTACCGCTGGTCGACGAGCAATTGCGAACTGGTGCGATGTCGTATTCGCAAGCACGAGCTATTTCGCGGGTAGCTACGGCGGACAATGAGGCGCTGTGGGTCGCGCATGCCAAGCACATGCCCGCGTCGCAGCTGGATACATTGTGTAGAGCGTATCAGAACGTGCGGGCGTATGATCAAACGCACGATGCGATGACTGAAGCGATGACTGAAGCGATGACTGGAGCGGTGTTGGCCGCACGAGTTGCCGCGATGCGCACGGTGACTAGGCGCAGTCTCGACAACGGCATGGTGAAGTTTGAAGTGGTGCTGGCCAGCGACGAAGCGGCGATCGTGTGGGCGGCACTTAATGCGGGGATCGCGAAAGCCGGAACAGACCTAACGCCTGAGGAACAGACTCCCGCGGAAGCGCCCGGGGCAGAATCGTCGCCCGCGGAACAGACTCCCGCAGAACCGTCCCATGCGGAACCATCCCGTGCGGAACCGGCGGCGGCGGAATCGTCGTCGATAGCATCGTCGGCTGCGCAACAGCCAAACGTGAAAACACCAGCGTCGGCCGACCGTCGCCAGCAACGTGCCGATGTTCTGATGGGCATTTTCCAGGATCGTGTGCGTGGCAGACGATCGCAGCGTGCGCCGATCGAAATCATTATTACAGTGCCGCTCGATGGCCTGCGCGGTTCCGCGGAACCGGCGGATCTCGCCATGATGGCTGACGGCGAAGTCATCGCGACAACAACCGCACAACGGTTGTGTTGCGATGCTGGCGTGGTGGTTGCCACTGTTGATCTGCACGGCCATCCGCTGTCCGTCGGTCGCAAAACCCGCACGATTTTGGCCGCAATCAAGCGTGCATTGCTGCTCCGCGATCGCACATGTCGATTTCCCGGATGCACGCACAGCCGGTATGTCGACGGACATCACATTAAGCACTGGGTCAACGGCGGAGAAACAGCGTTATCGAACCTCATCCTGTTGTGTAGCGCTCACCATACAATGCTGCACGAAGGCGGCTGGAGGGTCGAAGCCGATGGTGCCCGGGGCTGGGACTTTTTTGATCACCGCAATCGGCGCATCGTTCGACTACGCGCGGTGCATCGAAGTCCTGATGTGATGGGCAGCGTTATTTCATCGGAAGGGCAAGTCCCTGGTGCGCGGGATTCAGCGGCTTTGATGCCGGGTCAAAGCGATGCTGCTTAGCATGGCACTGAACCTGCAATTGTTCAGATTTATGACCATGCCGCTGGGTTCCTCTTCGTTTTTGACCACAAGTGTTGTCAATCGCAACGCTGGAATGGTCCCCGACATCGCGGCGGATGCGATCAACCATGCTATCGTCGTGGGACGAATGTCTTTGCAACTGACGGTCTTGCGTGAGTTTTCCGCGGTCCAAGCTATCAGCCAGGAATGGGATGCTTTGGTTGCGGCTTCTGCCGACACTGGCTCTCGGGCCGGCGGCTTGTTTCGAGGTCCGGGCTGGCTGGTGCCGTGGTGGCACGCCTATCATGAGACGTTGCACGCTGAGCCCTATGTGCTTGTTGCGCGTGATCAAGAAACACTTGTTGGCCTGTTACCGCTGTATCGGCGCACCGCCAAGTTCGGATTGGTCGATGTCACCGAAGTGCGCATGATGGGTGACGCTGGGCCACGGCCACCTGCCCTCGATATCATTGCAGCTGCCGGCTTTGAACAACAAGTCGGTGCCACGTTTGCCCGCGCGCTCATCGACGATGGCGCCAACTGGGATTTGCTGTTGCTAGAGCCACTCGCCGAGCCCTCGAAGGCGCGGGCCAATCTGGTGTCGCGTTTAGCGTCCGCTGGCTTTTCAGTTGAGACCAGCGAATCTGCTGGCGGTGCCCATCGCATTGCGCTGGCCTTGGCACCATCGGACAGTACCGATGGATCAGGCGTTGTAACCACGTTTGGCGAAGACCTGGTCAAATTGCGCAAAGGCATGAGTTCCTTGCGCCGGTTGTCACGGTTGGAATGGGCCGAGCGCGACGAGGTTTCGCCATTGGCCGATGCCGATGCAGCAGCGTTACTCGAAGAAGTCACGCTGGGGTGGGGCCGCGAAGGCCGGGTTCGGTTGGCACGGCTTGATGATGCTTCGGGCGAGGCGGTCGCCGCTGCCTTGGTTGTCGACGATCTCGATCGCGCTGTGGTGTTAGCCATGGCCGTCGATCCACAAGTATCGAGTCGTGGTGCAGCACCGCGCTTGTTACATGCCGAAGCGATGGCGGCGCGAGCGCGTGGCATGACTGCGCTCGAAGTTGTCGGCGGCATTGGCGACTATGCCCTCCCGATGTTGCCAACCTCGAAGCATCCTGCCATCGCGCTCAAAGTCTGGAGCCAAACCAAATCAGCTTCGGTCGGTCGCACCTTTGCCAGCGTCGCACAAAAAGCTCGCCGCGCTCGTGAAACCCCGGTGGTGGCAGCTGCTCAAGCACGCGCCGCATGGACCAAAATTCGCTCCACAGCGTCGAGCTTGGCCCAATACGAACGGTTCTGTTTATACCGGGGCCAGTTGTGGACCCGCGATATCGCAGCGCCCGCAGGCTTAACCATTGCGCGCTTTTCCGAACAAGATTACGACGCCCTCGACGACACCGGGCGCGCCGACATTGCGGAACAACTCGCCATGGATGATGTTGCCGCACGCAAGTTATGGCGCCGTGGCGACTGGGCGATGATCGCGCATCTAGGCGCGCGGCCCGCCGGTATTGTGTGGAGCGCACGCGGCCCGGTCGAAGCGCCTGAACTGGGCCGGATGTTGCGGCTATCGAAATACGATGTGTACATTCACAGCGTGTTTGTCGCCCCGGCGGCACGCGGTCGCGCGGTCGCACCGGCGATGCTCGAAGCCCTGACCAAAGAGCTGCGCGCCACTGATGCGTATCGGTCGTGGGCGCTTATCGCAGCCGACAATCAAGCCTCGCTACGAGCGTTTCAAAAAGCCTCGTTCACGCCGGTGTGCGACGTAATCCACGCCAAAATGGCCGTGGTCGATAAAGTGATTGTCCGGCCACCGGACCCAGAAGCCAAAGAACTGCTCGGCTTGTAGCGGCTATCCCAGCCGGCCGTCGCGGCGCTGACGCCGCTACTCGACGCGTTGAATAATATGATAGCCAAAATCGGTTTTCACAACGCCGACTTCACGCACATTGAGTCGCAAGCCTAGCGCTTTGAACGGCGCAACTAAGCCAGCTTCCGGCGTGACATCGTAGCTTATGCCACTTTGCGCTGAGCCAGGATCTTCGGAAAGCTCGGCCATCAACGGTTCAATCGGTGCGTTAGCGTTGAGCGCAGCGATGGTTTTTTTGACTAACGCGACTAACTGCGCGCGGGTCCGGCGCTCACCGCGTGGATCTTGATTCGCCCGCGCGGTCTGGTCATACGACAACAAAATATGTTTCACCTTGGCCACGCGTGTGACCGGCGCGCGCTGCAACATCGCTGTCGACTCCAACGCGTCGGCCGGTGGTGAGGCATTGCGTTTGATGATGTGCCAACCAAAAGCTGAACGCACCAAACCGGCTTCACCCACCTTGAGCCGCAGCGCTAATTTTTTGAACGGCTCGACAAACG
>JAYWHS010001112.1:0-7070 GCA_043777635.1 Kofleriaceae bacterium
ACATGCTGGGCTGCACGGTTCAGCGGAACCGTCCGATCTTGCGATGATGGCCGACGGCGAAGTCATTGCGACGGCAACGGCGCGCCGCTTGTGCTGCGATGCTGGCGTTGTGGTCGCCCATGTCGATGCGCACGGCGTGCCGCTTTCGGTCGGCCGCAAAACTCGCACGATACCAACGGCAATTCAGCGGGCACTACGGCTACGCGATCGCACGTGCCGGTTTCCCGGTTGCACGCACAGTCGTTACGTCGACGGTCATCACATCAAGCACTGGGCCAACGGTGGCGAAACGGCGCTGGCGAATCTTATGCTGTTGTGTAGCGCTCACCATACGCTGCTGCATGAAGGCGGCTATCGGGTTGCAGCCGACGGTAGCAATGGCTGGGATTTTTTCGACCACCGCAATCGCCTCATTGATCCACATCCAGCGCGCACAACGCCGAACAACACTGCAGCGCTACGTGGCCTCGCAGCGCTGCACGATGCCCATGTTACGCTCGCGATTACGCCCAACACCAACGCATCAAAATGGACTGGTGAACCGATCGACTACGCGAGGTGCATCGACTACTTGGTGTGAGACTCAGCGGTCCGCTGTGCGGCCAACTTCCGGTGCGCGGTTGACGTTAACCTCAGGTCCGCCGTTAGCAACCGGTTCGTGTTACCGTAGCGGTCATGCGGAATTCTAGGTTGTGGACGGTCGTCGCAAGCACTGCACTTGTTGTCGCGCTTAGCGGTATGAGTACCAACGGGTGGGCAAAATCGAAGAAGCAGCCAGCCAAGCCAGCTAGCGCGGAAAAACCACCGGTTGAAGATGCGGCGCCGCCGACAACCACCGAGAATGTAGCGTCAGCCGATGGTACCAGTGAAGACCCGTTGGCTAACCTCAAACATGAAAAGGGCCCAAAAGTAGTCAGTCTTGGCGACGGCCTCGAAATCGATATTCCGGCTGGCTTCATTCTACTTGATCCATCGGTGTTGACACCTGACTTCATCAAAGAGGGTGCGGATGTCACCGGTTACAAGGGCTCATTATTTTTATTGGGTGACGATTCATGGCGAGTTGATGTTCGCTATAAAGATGAAGGTTATGTGTCAGACAAAGATGCAGCGGAACTACATCCAAAAGAGCTGTTCGATTCGTATGTGCAAGGCACCAATGTCGCAAACGAAAAGCGTCGGCAAAACGGCATCGGCGAACTATTCGTAGACAGCTGGCAAACCGAGCCGCGCTACGTCGCTGCTACGCATCACTTGGTGTGGGGCCTCAACGCGCACAGCACTGACGGCAAGATCGTGAATCTAATAACCAACGTGTTGGGTCGTCGTGGCTTGGTCAAAATTGTCCTGATCGCCGACGCTGATAAAATTGATGCACAACAACTGCTCGCCCAACCGGCTATGGATGGCGTCCGTTTCACTGCGGGTTCCACCTATGAAGACTTCGACGCATCCACCGACAAAAGCTCCGGCTTAGGGCTACGCGCCTTGGTGCTCGGTGGCGTTGGCGTTGCCGTGGCCAAAAAAACTGGGCTGCTGCTGGTGATTTTGTTAGCGATGAAAAAAGGTGCGTTCGTTATTCTTGCGCCGATTGCGCTGCTGTTTAAGAAGATCTTTGGCGGCGGCAAGTCGAACAACGATTCGAACAACGTATGAAATCGCAGACCGGTCTCATCGTTGCCACGCTGGTAAGCGCTGGCGTAGCGATCACCGCCCCCAACGCAGCGCACGCTTGCGTACAAACCTTGGGCGGTCCACCGTGTGAGGTTGCTCCCGCGACGTTTGTGATCGCCGACGTCGGGCTGCATGTTGTTAACGTCGGCCTGGCGCGCTCGGTTGACCGAGCCCAGCACCTAGTGGTGCAAGTGAGTGCTGGTTTATACGGACCGTGGACCCAGACCGGCAACGTCTTTGGGGTTTCGGGCGATGCCATCGACATTGATGTCATTGGCGCGGTGATACGCGCGCGTTTGGTTTGGTATCCGGCAAGCAAGTTGCGCGGAATTTGGCTATCAACTTTTGGTCAGGCCGGCGCAGCCAATATCCGCGACCAAACAGCGCAGCCAGATGGCGCACATGTCGGGTTAGTCGCGAGTGTGGGGGCCTCGGTTGGTTACGCGTGGTGGCTCGGTAGCGCTCATCATTGGCACGTAGCCCTTGGTGCCGGCGGCCAGTTCCACGTCGCGGCTGGGGACCCCGGATTTGCTCAACCCTACCCTCACATCGACGCCATTGTTGGCTACCGCTGGTAACCGGTTGATTTTTTGCATCGCGACCGCCCTCGCTGACGTCTAATGTCGCATGGCAGCTTTATCGGTAACAACCAAGTTAGCGTACCGCGCCCAACACATGGCGATTTTAGTAAACGCGACGGCGCTTCAAGAATCGGCCCGCATCGCCACCCGGCAACCACGGATTAAAATCGACCGTAACATTATTGAATTGTTGCGATTGCGCCGGGCAGTGCTGCACAAAACTGATCTCGCGAATGTGGAGCGTGGCTACTATCCACAAGCGCTGCTGTTTGGTTTTCGATTTTTGGAGTACGCCAAAAAAACGCCCACCCTTTTGCGCGAAGCAGGGCGCTTACTTGAGCGAAAACGCACCAAAAACTTTCGCGATTTGCCAGCGGTCGATTTGGCCTCGTACCCGGCGTACTACCGGCGCACGTTTCACTGGCAAACCGATGGCTATTTTAGTGAACGCTCGGCCGCTTTGTATGATGCCGGCGTCGAGCTCCTTTTTCGTGGCACCGCCGACGTCATGCGTCGCCAGGTGCTGCCACCGATTAGTAAACATGTTGCAGCGCTGACCGCAGCCGGCCGCAGCCGCGCCGACATCTGCATCGCGGACATTGCGTGTGGCACTGGCAGCCTACTCAAGCAACTAGCCCTCACCTGTCCGCAAACTCAGATTTCAGGGTTGGAACTCAGCCCATTTTATGTTGCACACGCCCGCCGCGAAAACCGCGACCCGTTGATCAAAATTGACACTGGCAACGCCGAAGCAATGCCATACGCCGACAACAGCATGGACGCCCTGACCTGCGTGTATTTATTTCATGAATTACCGCGCGCGGTGCGACGAAATGTGGTGCGCGAAATGTTTCGGGTGCTGCGCCCTGGCGGCGTGATTGCGCTCGAAGACTCGGCCCAGTTATCCGACAGTGCCACGCTAGGTCCGGTGCTCAACAATTTCCCCGTCGAATTTCATGAACCTTATTATCGCGAATACTTATCAGACGATCTTGCCGCAATCTGCACCGAAGCGGGGTTTATCGTCGAATCGAGCCGGCCGCATTTGGTGGCAAAAGTTGTGATCGCGCACAAACCTGCAGCGTAAATGCGAGAACGTGCAGATTGCACCCATGACGAGTGCATGGGATTCTCGCGTTCATGGCGATAGTACAAAGATCAACGGCCAGCCGCCGTGGTAGCCGCGTGGCATCAACCAATGCCACTGCGCCAGTTAGGCCTCGACCGCCGTTTATCCTCAACGTCGACGACGTTGCCGAAATTGAATTCAATTATCCTGACAGCAAAGAGTTGCTCAGCGCTGGCCGAGCTATCGGCAAAGCCGCTGGGTTACTGCGCATCGGGTTGCACCTCAAACGGGTTGCACCCGGTCGTCGCACGTCATGGCCGCACGCCGAATCCAACGAAGAAGAATTTGCCTACGTGATCGCAGGTGAACTAGATTGTTGGATCGATGGCAACTTGCACCCGGTACGCGCTGGTGACCTAATCGCATTTCCGGCCGGCACCGGCATCGCGCACTGCTTGCTTAACAACGGCACCAGCGACGCGATATTGCTCGTCGGTGGCGAGGCTACCAAGAGCGACAACAAAATTGCCTATCCACTGCATCCGCACCGTGCAACCCACTTGCGCTGGAGTGAGTGGTGGCACGAAGCGCCCCTGCGCTTGCGTGGCGACCATGATGGTATGCCCGACGCGCTTAGAACCAGTAGCGGCACCGGCCGAACTACTAAACCGCGTCGGCCGGCCAAACCAAGGCCGCAAATTACCGTGGTCGTCAAAGCCAAACGAAAATCGAACGGGACACGGAAGGCAAAGTCATGAACGCACGCGAATTTGATATCGTGCTCATCGGAGCAACTGGCTTCACCGGACAATTAGTCGCTGAACAATTGGCCGCCATGGGCGGACTGCGCTGGGCCATCGCGGGCCGGAACCAACGCAAACTTGCCGCAGTACTCGCAGGCTTGCCCGCAACAGCAACAGCTCCGACGATCATCATCGCAGATGCCCACGATCGACCAAGCCTCGACGCATTGGCGCACCGCACCACCGTGGTGGTGTCGACGGTTGGCCCCTACGCCGAACATGGCAGCGATCTGGTTGCAGCGTGCGCCGCTGCTGGCACCCACTACTGCGATTTAACCGGCGAAGTACATTGGGTCCGGGCCATGATCGACGCGCATCACGCGCAAGCGCAACAAACTGGTGCACGCATCGTGCATTGTTGTGGTTTCGACAGCGTGCCGGCCGATCTAAGTTGTTGGCTATTACAACGCGAGTTGCGAACTCGTGGTGCAGCACCAGCCACCGACGTGCGCGGCTATTATCTCGACGTGCGTGGCGGCGTTTCCGGTGGCACCGTGGCCTCGATGCGCGGCATCGTGCAAGCCGCTGCAAAAGATCGTAACTTGCGCCGCATGCTGGTCGATCCGTATAGCTTGGTGCCAGATCGCGCTGGGATAATCCGCCAACACGAACTAGGTTTTGCCATCCATCGCGACGAACATTTGGTTACTGCACCGTTTGTGATGGCAGGCATCAACACCCGCGTGGTGTATCGCAGCAATGCACTACAAGCCGATGCCTACGGTCGCGATTTCCGTTATCACGAAGCAGTAGCGTTTCCGTTGAGCGCGCGCGGCCTTGCCGATGCAGCCGCGATGACCGCAGGCGTGACTGCGTTGCCGGTCGCGATGGCAGTGCCGGCATTGTCGAAATTGCTCGACGGCAAGCTGCCAAAATCTGGCGAAGGGCCATCCAAACGGGCGCAACAACGCGGTCACTACACGTTACAAGTGCGCAGCACCAGCAGCGCATCTCCGACGGTAACGTTTCACGATGATGCCGACCCAGGCTATGGCTCCACGGCCAAAATGCTTTCGGCGGCGGCAGCGTGTTTGGCGTTCGATGCGCTCGATTCACAACCTGGCGTGGTAACGCCGTCGGTAGCGATGGGCCAAGCCCTCGTTGATCGGCTGCAAGCTGCTGGCCTGACGATCACCGTCGGGTAGCCGGCCTGCCCTACTTGGTCGGCGCTTCGCGTGGCTTGGAAAATATCGCGATCGCAGCGTCGATATCTTTGCGCTCCCACTCGCTCACTTTGCGAACAAAACCGGGACTCTTAGCTTTTTTCAATGCAGCCAGAATGTTTTTTCGGGTCGCGGTTTCAAGTTCGTACTTGCGATCGAACCGCTCCAGCGCACGCACATTGATATCGCCAGCCAACACTCGCTCGACGGCAAATTGCACCGCTTGCGGAATGTCCGCGATACACGCGTCTTTGAGCGACGCCATCGCTTCGGCCGCATCGGACCATTTTTTGCTGTCGGGCCGCATCGCTTTGACCAACGCTGCGCAGACTGCCGCTTTGTCGTCGAGCAGCGTCACCGAATCGAACGCCGTTCGCTGTAAGCCAGTATCATCATGATTCAGCGATTCGATCGCCAACGCTTGGGCCGCTGCCGAAGGCTTGGGGCCACTGCCCACCATGTATTGCGGAAAAAACGACCAAAACAAATACCCCGCCGCTTTGTCGCGCTTCGGGTCAGCCGCAAACTTGGTAACTACGTCAAGTACCCGAGTATCGATCTTACTCGTCATTGCATGCGCGCCTTTGATAGCCCAGGCAATTTGATCGCGCACGGCGTCGTCGGGTTCAGCCTCTAGTGCGTCGAGTACCGCAGCAAAGTACGGTGTTTTCGCGCCAGCATTAAGATGATCTAAACAGTTGGCTGCGAGCAACCGTTTTTTAACATCAGCGTCGCGCAAAAACGAAGCACAGGTTTCACCGACTTCCGCGCTGTTTTGATTTTGAAAGGCGTGATCACCGATCGCTTTGTATTCAGGACAATCGAGCGGCAACGTGCCTTGGCGCAACTCGCACTCAGACCCTCGCGACAATAATTGTTTAGCCCGCTCATCGCGGGCTTGCAGTGGCACCGAAGCAGCGATGGCTGCCGACCCAGCGGCACCAGCAGATCCGGCGGCACTGCCATCCGCATGTCCGCCGCTCCCGTTCGCAGCACCACTGCCGCTTTTGGCAGCACTGCCCGACGCTGCGCCGCCCGAAGTAGATTCTTTCGCCGCTTTGCTGCAACCTACCGCTGCAACCAACATCACCAAGCTAACCGAGGACAATCTCATGTCGCTACCTTCTCACAAATTCTGATAACGTATCGTCATGGCAGCTGCTCCAATATCACGCAAGCCGAAGCTCAGTTTTGGGACAATGTGGCCGAATGTTCGAGATTTTTCATCGGCACGAGCAATGTTGATCGCGCACTCACGAAGCTGGTGACTGAACTCGAAAATGCGCAGGTGCCCTATGCAATTGCTGGTGCAATGGCGCTCAACGAATATGGCTATCGCCGCGTCACGGATGATATCGCCATCTTGCTCACACCTGCAGGGCTCGCGGGTTTCAAAGCTGAAGTTTTGGGTCGGGGCTATCTTGAGAAATTCGCTGGCAGCAAAGGCCTGCGTGACACCGAGAATAACGTAGTCATTGACGTCCTGCTGGCAGGTGATTTCCCAGGCGACGGCAAACCAAAGGCGGTATCATTTCCGGATCCGCAGCTGGTTGCACGACGAGGTTCGCGCGGTGCTTACTTGCCCCTCGCCATGCTAATTCAACTAAAGCTTGCGTCCGGAATATCTAGCCTGCATCGCCTCAAAGATTTGAGCGATGTACTGGAACTCGTCAAAGCAGCAGCGGTTCCGAAGTCTTTAGTCTCGGAACTTGATGCGTCGGTGCAAAGCAAATTTATCGAGCTGTGGGACGCAGCGCAGATCCACGACATAGATTATTAG
>JAYWHS010001113.1:0-7063 GCA_043777635.1 Kofleriaceae bacterium
GCGCGCCGTCGATCGATACTGCGGTTGCGCCACAGCGGTAGATTGCCGCCGGCACGAGCCTCGCCAAACCCAAGGGTTTGCAAGCGGCCGTCGTACGAAGCAAAATCGCCGGTGCCTAGTTTGTAGCCTGCAAAAAACGATGAACCCCACACATCGGTGGGTTTTTCAATGGCGCTATCGGCGCGCACTTGTTGGTAGTAACCAATCGGCACCGCCGCAACTTTGGTTTTCCATGTCACATCAAACTGACCCTCAGCGTTGAGCAAATCTGCGTCGGCAACATCTTGTTCCGTGAACACAGCCTTCAACAATGGATAACGTTGCGCTACTGAGTTGAGCACCTCTTCGAGAGTTAACACCGGGCCCACCGACCGCGACTCCGCATCGCCACCGGCAACAGGTCCCTGCGGTGCAAGCGGCAGCGCTGGCGCAGGTGTACGCTGCGAAATCGGCCCCACGTTACCGGCACTGCCGGACGCACGAGCCGTAGGTTGCGCAAGCACCAACGCCGATGCGCCGGTTAGCCAGGTCACCATGGCAACTAATGCCGTAATCAACTTCATTTTTTGTCACCTTTGCTCATCGCATCGGTGGGCTTGCTACCCGACGGGGCATTGGGCAACGACGGCGGGAAACCGTTAAACTGTCGCCACAATTCGTACCCAACCTTAACCACGCCTAGCTGAATCCATGCATGCACACGTACACCTTGCCGCAAGTATGATGGTGCCGGCCACTGCTCGTTGGGATCTGGCACCATCACCACCCGGAAATCGCCATCTTTGTTATTGGTTACATCGACGAATTTCACCACGGCCCCGAAGGTACCGATGGCCACCGATGGCCAACCCGAGAACTGCAACACCGGCCAGCCTTCAAACTGCAAGCGCACCTTGGCCCCCGGCGTCACCAACGGCATGTCGTTGCCCGACACCCAAACTTCAACCGCACGGTCGGTGGTATCGGGCACGATCACCGCCAGAATCTCGCCGGCTTTGACAAACTCACCGGATTGTCCGTTGGCAACCACCGAGAGCACGGTGCCATCAATTGGTGCACGCACCGCTTGGGTGGCTTGCCGTGCCAGCCGCACATCAATGCGCGTGAGTTCAGCATTGGCACTAGCGATTTCCGAATCGGCAAGGGCTTTGGCTGCCTGCGCGCTTTCAATTGATGCAAACGCATCATTCGAAACTTTTTCGCGGTCTGAACCAATAGCCGACAACTCAGCGTGGGCACCGTCGAGCGAAGCCTTGGCACGCTCGGATTCGGTCCGCGCTCTGGTTTCGTCTAACAGGGTGAGTTCCATCTGCCGCTGCGAGGTCAAGCCTTTGCCATACAGCACTTGCTGGCGCTCGGTGTTGAGCTCCGCAGTCACCAGCGTTGCATCGGCTGCGGCCAGCGCTTGGCTCGCTGCAATCATCCGGCGGTTCGCCATCTTGATGCGCGACTCAGCAGCCGACACCGCGTTTTTGCGTGAACCCTGCAACGACACCACTTGGGCTTCGATGGATTTCACCCGGCTCTTGGCTGCCGCCAGGCGCGCCAATACCGCATCGCGCTCGGCGCTTAACCGCTGCAAAATGTCGGGGTCGTTGTCAGAAAGGTCAACAATAGGGTCGCCAGCTTTGACTTGTGATCCTTCGGTCACTAACCAGCGCGTAACTTTGCCTTCAACCGGCGCCTTGATGTTTTGTTGCCGGTCTTGCGGTGAATACGCAATCACGCGCCCATTGCCTTTGGCGGTTTGTTGCCATGGCACCAACATTAAGAACGCTGCGCCACCAAGTAAAAATGCAACGACCATCCGCGCGAGCACACGGCCAGCGCGTGATGGCTTCACCAGATCCATGGCGGTGCCCACGACAAAACCCGATGGAATGCTCATGCTGCACCCCCCGAGGATTCAGCTTCATGTGCAACGATGCAGCCATTTTCCAAAACCAGATGCCGCCCCACTTGCCGCGCCACTCGACCACGGCTGGTCAAGACAAACAAAGTGAACCCAGCGTTGGACCGCAGCAACCACTGCAAAATACGTTCGATCATAGGGGCACCTAAGCCGTCGAGACTTTCATCCAACACCACAACTCGCGGTTGCCCGGCGATCGCACGCGCGATCATCAAGCGCGCACCTTGACTCGATGTGAGCCGCGCTCCGGCCGGCCCGATTTTGGTGTTGATGCCATCGGGCAACCGGGCAATTTCCTCTTCGAGGCCAGAGGCGCTGAGCAGCTCGGCAATCACTTCAGCCTTGAGGTTACTGCGCCCCATCGTGATGTTATCGAGCACGGAGCCATCGAAGATTTCCGGGTTCCCGGCAATGACCACATCTTCGCGGATCTGGGCCAGCGAAAGGGTGCGAGTGTCAATATTGTCGAGTTCGATGCAACCTTGGGTTGGATGCCGCTGTGCAAAGATCAAATCCGCCAACGTGCTCTTACCGCTGGAGTCGCGGCCTAATACGGCGACCGCTTCACCAGCGGCGATTTTCAGCGAGAAATTTTCGACCGCAATATGGCCGTTCGGATATTTTACCGTGACATCATTAAATGCGACGCTAGCGCCGACACCATTGCGATCGCGACTCAACACATGCAGGTCTTGCTCCTGCTTCAAGTCAGCGATCGTGCCGAGCTTCTCCATCGAAGCCAACACGTCGTAAAAGTCGGCCAAGCTGGAACTAAGCTTAGCCAAGCCACCAACCACACCTGCCACAACCAATTCAGCCGCAACTAATTGACCCAACGTGAGTTGGCCGCCGATGACCAACAAGCCACCTAAGCCCAATAACCCGGCCATCGCGATGGCCTGCAAAACGTACGACGCGATATTCTGACGCTGCAACAATGCAAAATGTTTATTGCGATAGCTCAACCATTCTTTGACCAAAGCATCGGTTCGGTTAAATGCTAATTCGCCAGCCGACGGCACCTTGAAGGCGTGATTCGCGTGCGCGACCTGCTGCAACCAAGCAGCCACCCGATGTTTGGCTTTGCTTTCTTTAATCGCGCTGACCGCGGCATTGCGCCCCAGCACAAAAATAATGAACAAAATACCCAGCACAATAACCGCGTCAAACGCAGCGAGCCACGGGTGATAGAACGCCAACAGCAGTAGCGAAATTGTGCCTTGTAAAAACACGGACAGCCCCGACATCAAGATCGAAGCCATTGAGCGCTGCAATGTCATCACGTCAAAAAAACCGTTGACGGTTAGGTTAGAGCTCTGTTTGAGATACGCATCGGCGTGAGCTCGACTTAGCCGCAACGCCGCATCGTGCGAGGCCCGGACGAACAGTCGCTGTTTGAGCCGTTCGACACTCGAATAGCGCAGCACATTCAAGACTCCGCCGATCCCCAGCACCACCAGGACGAGCCCGGCCAACACTGCGATCGGTTGCTTCAACCCGGTGAAGGCCAACGAGTTCACCAACACTTGTGCCGCCAAAGGCATCGCCAAGGTGAAGATACCGATCGCGATCGAATAGATCACCAACACCCAAACATCACCGCGCTCAAGTCTGACTAAACCACGCAGCCGTTGCATCGGCGTTGCCGTAGTCGACGCATCGGCCGGCGTGCGAATCGCCGACAAACCAAAATTCACATCAGAAGGAACTTCCGCCACCTAGCGACTCACTGAATAATTCATTTTGGGCGTGGAAATTAGCACGTTGTTCGAGTCTGGCTAGTGGGGCGAGTCAGCAACCGCTCAGGTTGGACGACCGAGCCGCGAAGCCAGTTTCATGCAGAATGCATGTTTCGGACATCCCTGCCCGCATCGTCGGCCAAACCGGCTGCGAAGTCGCCTGCCGCCTGCGATAGTGCCGACATGGCGAAGCAGTACTGGCTCATGAAAAGCGAGCCCGATGCATTTGGAATCGACGATTTACAGCGGGTTACGCGCGAACCGTGGACTGGCGTGCGCAATTTCCAAGCGCGCAATTTCATGCGTGACGGCATGAAGGTCGGCGACGAAGTGTTGTTCTACCATTCCAACGCGACCCCACCGGGCGTCGCCGGGTTGGCTAAAATCAGCGCTGTCGGCGTGGTGGATGCCACCCAATTTGATCCCGAATCGCCGTACTACGACCCCAAAGCGACCCACGCTGCGCCGACCTGGATTTGCGTAGAAGTCACATTTGTCAGCAAGTTTGCAGCGCTGTTATCCCTCGACGACTTGCGCGCAGAACCACGGCTAGCCGACATTCTAGTGACGCGCCGAGGCTCGCGCTTGTCAGTGCAACCGGTGAGCGCGCCGCACTACAAAACTATTGTCGAGCTGGCCACCGCCAAATCGTTGGGGCGTGGCGCTGCGGTTGCCAAGCCGAGTGCAAGCAAATCGCCCGCGCCTAAAGGCCAACGCTAATGGCCGTGCAAGACGATATCGCACGCGCGTATGAGCTTGATCGCGAAGGCCGCGAGCACGATGCCGTTCGCTTTTATGAACGGGCCTGGCAACAGGGTATTCCCGACGCCGAACGCCGACACTTTATCGTTGGCTTTGGCTCCACCTTGCGCAACGTCGGCCGCGCCGATGAAGCGGTCGCCCTGCTCGCCGACGCCGTCAACGATGACCCACTGTATGCGCCGTACAGTGCATTCCTCGGGCTCGCGCTATTAGCTGCGGGCAATGCCGCAGCGGCTGTCGCCACCATGCTGGGTATCGTTTTCGACCATGCCCCGGATGCGCTCGATACCTACGGCCGCGCACTTAACGAATATCATCAAGAGCTGCTGGCGTCGGCCACAAAGCGCCACTGACACGCCCCCCTCAAGCTACGCTGCGATGCCAAGCCAACGGCACAACGCAACATAGCGCTCGTCGGGGATTTCCACACCGCGCGCGATTTCGGGTTCACCGTGCGAGTCCGAACCGCCGGTACACACGAGGCCGTGACTGTCGGCAATTTGGGTCCAACGTTTGCGTTCGGCGGCGTCGTAGCGGCCATAAAAGGCTTCGATACCGTCGAGCCCAGCGGCTTTGTGACGGTTGATCAATTTTAGCGTGCGCTCGCCGTACAAATGCGGATGAGCCAACGAAAGCTTGGCGCCAGCAGCGCGCGCTACGGCCACCGCTTGTTCCACCAAAAAACCTTTGTGCGGCACATCAATGGGGCCACGGTCAAACAAGTGCCTCGAAAATGCCTCTTTGGCCGAGGTCACGACGCCTGCTGCAACCATGGCGTTGGCCAGATCTGGCCGGCCCACCGCGCGATGTTCGGCTTGCGCTAGCAGCGGCTCCAGATCGAGTTTGATCCCGCGGCAGAGCAACTTTGCGCCCATCACCCGCAACCGATTTTTGCGATGTTCACGAATCGTCGCGAGCGTGTCATCGAGCTGGTGCCACGGTCCGCCGGTGTCAAACGCCAACACATGCACAGTGTGGCCGTCTTGATCACTACAAGAAATTTCAACCGCGCGCAGGTTGTGCGCATCGGCAACGTGGCACGCTGCGGTACCTGCACAGGTGTCGTGATCGGTAAGCGCGAACAGCGCAATACCGCGCCCGGTCGCGGCTGCAGCCACGGCGGCTGGTGCTTGCGCGCCATCTGAACAGGTTGAATGACAATGTAATTCGATGCGCACAACTACCGTTCAATTCGGCGCGCGCATTGGCACGCGGATGGTAAATTCTTGATCGATGCCGGCGAATACAATGCCCTGCAATGCGCTACGTACACATACGCCAAACGGCGTAAATGTATTGCTGTTGGGTTCAAGATCGACGGATTTTACCCGACCGTCGGCGAGAATACGCAGATTGAAACCTGCCCAATCTTTGTTCACAACCTTGTCAAAACTAGGGCCACACGCGTTGAGTGCTCCAATGTTCGCTTGAATAATCTTGGTCGCTTTGGCCTTGGCCGTGGTGTCGTCGCTGGTTGCCGGAACCTTGTCGATTTTTCGCCCGCCCGCTGCGTCGGGGCCCGACTTGGCGTTACCTCGATTGGCATCGACACGCGGGGCTGCATCTGACGTCGGCGTGGTGACGACGGCGATGGCCGCATCGACCGTATCGGTGCGCGGCTGCGAAATAATTTCTATCTTTTGCGGCACCCCAGCGGCTTGATTGCGTGATTGTTGCCAAAGCAAAAACAACGCAGTGCCTGCAATCCCAACCAACATCACGCCGAGCACCGGCATTAAGATCGAGCGCTGCGGCACCCCGCTCACGGCAGCGGATACCGAATCGGCACGCTCTTGGCCGGCACTCGCACCACTCACCCCGGCAGCTGCTGCCACCGACACCGAAGTTTCGTTCGAGAACGGCGGCGGTGTCTGCACTGCAAAATCGCTGACCGAGCTCGGCCGCAGTGAGGCCTCAACGCCTTCGTGCACATCGGATTCCACCGATGGAAACTCGTCATCTTCGGTGTCCGACTCTTGGTCGGCCGACACCATCGCGGTCATCATCGGCATCGTGGTTCGGCCGGCTTGCCCGGGTTCACGTTGCGTCATTGCCAACAATGCGACGCTGCGTTTATGGATGACTTCAGCAAAATTTGATTTTAAAGAATCGCCAATTTCACTATTCGACCAGGCCCGCGCAGCAGGTGAAGCGTCTAATAATGCTGCGCCAAATTCCCGCGCGCTACTGAACCGTTCGGACGCATCACGGGCCAAGGCATGGGCGACGACTTCCATAAGTTGTGGCGAAACGTCTTGCCGGAAGCGCCGCAAATCCGGCATCGGTTGTTCCATCACTGCCCGAAACGTTAAATAATCAGTCTTGCGTTGAAACAACCGACGCAGTGACAACATCTCAAACAACACCACGCCGATTGCGAAAATATCGACGCGCCGATCGATTTCGCCGCCACGGAGCTGCTCCGGTGCCATGTACGCGTACTTGCCTTTGACCGTCCCGGTTTGGGTCTGCGCCGATGCATTTTTTACTTTGGCGATACCAAAATCGAGCACTTTGGCCACACCATTTTCGGTGACAAAAATGTTCGATGGCGTCACGTCACGGTGCACGATGTTAAGCACCGAGCCATCACGGTCTTTGAGCTCATGTGCGTAATGCAACGCTTCGCAGGTTTGCGAAATCAGCCCGA
>JAYWHS010001114.1:0-2117 GCA_043777635.1 Kofleriaceae bacterium
CGTTCGGCGAGTTCGTCAAGACGGTCGGCTAATGCATCAATGCGCACTTGCGCAACCAGCGTCCAACGTTCTTGGCTGGTGGTATCGACGACAAAGTTCCAGGCTAGTGGCAAGCGCGCGCCATCGTTGGTTACCGTCGGGGTGCCGACGATTTGGCTATTTGCTGGCTTTGTCGTTGTGCGAAACTCGGCGGGTGCCGCCGTGGGATATTCGGCGTGGTCGTTGGGTTTGCGCAAGACGTCGACGGTTTGACCGTTACCATCGTAAATCACCACCGACGCGATCGCCGAGGTTCCAGCTAACGCGACCCGCGCGCGCATTACTCGATCGGCTGTCGGGATGCTGGCATCAGCAAGCAAATCACTGAGTACTTCCAGGTGCATTTGCGTTGACAGAAGTTCGCGATCAACCAATTGACCAACTTCATCGATCGACGAATATAGGCGTTCTTTGACTTGATCCTCCAACGACAAGCGAAACGCTCGCAATGCCAGCCAGCTCACCAACGCTAACGGTACGACGACCAGCAACAAGGCGCCTGCGGTCAGTTTAAGCCGATAACGGCCACGGGCACGGGCTAGCCTAGCGTCGGCACGGTTGGCATCGTCGACGGTCATCGTGCACCTTTGGTGGTTCCGAGCCGTAGCAGGCGACGGGTAATTTGATCAATTGCATACGGTGCCACAATTACATCGGCCGCACCGGCGCGCAGCTTGGCAATAATGCCATCCATAGTCGGTGCTTCTAGATCGGTTGCCGTCGGGATACCGCTGGCGCACAATTGTTGCAGCGTGGCGTGGTCGACGCCGGGGGCCCAAATAATAGAGTGGGTACGCGGAATCTCGGCTAGGCCTGCGGTTGGCCAAAGTTCCACTCTGGCACCGGCGCAAATCAGGCTCAGCTCAAGCGAATCGTTCATGGCGCCGTGAAAATATATGACCGTCTCGTTGCTGGCATCGGCGTCCGTTGCCACGCTCGGGGCTCGCTGCGCAGGGGCAAAACCGCGTTCCGATCGTGGAGGCAGCGTGGTGCCGCGCGTTGTCGGCGCATTCGCTGGTTGCCCCAATACATCGTCTAGTACGCGTACAATATGGGCTGGCGAGGGCCGCAGTGGGCCGGTCTTCGCCAGCATCTTACCCACCAATGCAAGGACGCTGGTCGGCGCTGCACACGTTGGTGCCACCCGCATGAGATCCGGCGGCGGCGCATACGCTTGCCGGGTTAAAATATCGCCGAGCGAACCTTCGAACACCTGGCGGTTGGCCAGCAGTTCAAACATGACGCAACCCAGGCCATACACGTCGCTGGCTGGGCCAATCCCGCGACCATGCACTTGTTCCGGTGACATATACGCCGGGGTGCCACCAACCACACCGTCTTGGGTCAAACGCCCAACGGATAGATCATCGGAATCGGCAACGAAGGCCAACCCAAAGTCGACGACGCGGACCCGCCAGTCGTTGGCATCCTGCGTTGACAGACGCTGCAGGAATATATTCTCGGGTTTGATATCGCGATGAATGAGGCGAACGTCATGGGCGGCGGCCAAGGCGCTGGCCACTTCGCGGCACACCCGCAAACTCTCGGTGAGGGACAGCGGGCCGGTTTCTAGGCGTTCGCGCAGTGTTGTGCCTTCAAGCAGTTCCATCACCAAATAGGGTTGGCCTTCGGTTTCGCCAAAGTCCAAAACTTGGACCGCTGCTGGATGCACGAGTCGGGTTGCTACCTTGGCTTCACGGACGAATCGTAGGCGCCCTTCTTCTCGGGTCGCAGTGCCGGCATGCAAGAGTTTGATCGCGACGTCGCGGCCTAGGTCGAGTTGTTTGGCTCGATACACCACGCCCATCGCGCCTGAACCAAGTTCGGCTTCTACCAAGTACTTCGCGCCAATTACCGTTCCAATCACTGGTCCCGACTATGCATCGCGTGCGATCGAATCGCAATCAAGTGGGGTGTCTTGACTTCGACGCGACTTCGCATACCTTCGCCCCGATGCCGAATTCTCGGGCTACGGCCGCAAGGGCGACACAACGCAAGCGGTCCAAAGCGTCGAAGCGACGACGGGCCGACGCGCCTGCACCGCAGCATCGACCACGCGAAACCTCGTCGAACGTCGA
>JAYWHS010001115.1:0-2115 GCA_043777635.1 Kofleriaceae bacterium
TTGGTATTTGGCAATCCACGCCAACACCACGGTGAGATACGAGCGGCCACAGCCAACATCGACGATGCGGACCGGCTGATGCTTGGCAAATACATCGCGTAGCTGGGCACTGAGCAGGGTGACCATGTGGCAAACCTGCCAGTATTTGCGCACCTGTTTTGGTGGCATTGAGCCATCGCGATGCAACAGGCCGAGGGCACGCAGCAGCGGTGCCGATGTCGCCGGTGGTAACAGCAGCGCTTTGCCGGCGGCGAGTTGCTCGGTGCGCGCGGCGGTCCAATATTCTTGGGCCCGTGCGATGGTTTCGCGTTGCCAGTTTTCGCGGAATTCAGGGAGCGCTTCGTCGTCAGAGATGCGTGGCATTAGGTTAACTTTCGCCCGCTGCGTTGGCTTGCGCATTCGCGCCAACGCTGCCACCAGCGAGCAGGGCTTGCAGTTCGCTCTCACTAATAATGGTCACGCCATTCTTGTTGGCAGCGTCGGTTTTGGCTTGGCCAACATCGGCACCGGCAACCAAGTAGTTGGTTTTTTTGCTGACCGAGCCGACCACTTTCCCACCTGCGGCTTCGATATCTTTTTGAATGTCGGGCCTTGGCTTGGACAAGGTGCCAGTAACCACAAACGTTTTTCCTGCCACTGCGCCGTCGCTGTTGTTCACGGCGACGGGTTCAATGGGATTGATCCCGCGGGCTAACAGCTTGTTGACCAGCAGCGCTGCGTCGGGATCCCGGAAATATGCGTCAACCGAAGCTGCGATAACCTCACCGATACCGTCGATGCTAGATAGCTCAGCGATGAAATCGGCGGATTCTTTGGCCGCTACTGCGTCGCGCAGCGCCTGTAACGAACCGTACTTCTGTGCGATCGGTGTGCCGACGGTGCGGCCAACGTTGGCGATGCCCAAGGCGGCAAGCAAGCGCGAGAATGTTGCGGCTTTTTTGGCTTCGGTGATGCCAGCGATGAGCTTTTTGGCGGACGACTTGCCGAAGCGCTCTAACGTTTCGAGTTGGGTTGTGGTCAGGTCGAATAAGTCGGCGACGTCACCGACTAGCTTTGCACTGACCAATTGTTCGACGATTTTTTCGCCGAGTCCATCGATATTCATCTGGCCGCGCGACGCAAAAAACTCAATGGTGCGCAATTGCTGTGCTGGGCAGCCCAAAT
Source organism: Kofleriaceae bacterium (assembly GCA_043777635.1). GTDB lineage: Bacteria > Myxococcota_A > Polyangia > Haliangiales > Haliangiaceae > JABFXX01. The sequence continues at coordinate 1,165 of JAYWHS010001115.1, forward strand.
GATTGGGGCAGGCCAACACCACTTTGCCTTCGGCACGTTCCAGGGTTGCACCGCATGAGTTGCAATTGGTGGGTGCTGCGAAGCGCGGACCGCCGGAGGTTTCGGTCACGTGCAAAACCTGCGGAATAATTTCGCCGGCTTTTTCGATCATTACACGATCGCCTGCGCCGAGCCCCAACCGCGCTACTTGATCCCAGTTGTGCAGCGATGCTCGCGCAACGGTAGTGCCTGAAACGTCGACGGGCTCCAGAATCGCAACCGGGGTAACTGCGCCGGTGCGGCCGATGTTGATTTCAAGGCCAAGCAGTATGGTGGAGACCTGCCGCGCTGGAAACTTGTACGCGATGGCCCAGCGCGGAAATTTCGAGGTGGTGCCGAGTTGGGCGCGTTGTTCAAACTGATCAACTTTGATGACCAGGCCATCGAGTTCGTACGGCAGGTCGTCACGGCGATCTTGCCAGCTTGCGATGATGGCGGCCAACTCGTCCCAGGTGCTGGCGGTGGCATTGTGCTCAGAAATCGGTAAGCCAACTCGCTTGGCTAAGGCCAGCGACTCGATGTGGCCACGCGCCAGCGCTTCACCGTCGACGATTTCATACAAAATCGTGCGCATCGGACGCTTGGCTACTTCACGCGGATCGAGCTGCTTGATGGATCCTGACGCCAAATTGCGCGGGTTTTTGTATTCTTCTTCGCCGGCCGCCACGCGCGCTGCGTTGATTGTTACAAAGTCGGCTTTGCGAATATAGATTTCCCCGCGAATGACCAAGTCGATGGGCTCACGCAGCTTGCCGGTTACACCATGCACGGTGCGTGCGTTGGCGGTGACGTCTTCGCCAATTTTGCCGTCGCCACGGGTGGCAGCGAGCACCAGTTCGCCAGCGCGATAGGTTAGTTCAATGCCGAAGCCATCGATTTTGGGTTCGACTGCAAAGATCGGCGTTTCACTGC
>JAYWHS010001116.1:0-7058 GCA_043777635.1 Kofleriaceae bacterium
AGCTCAGGGATCTGCGCCCTGCTGCCTATCAATGGAACCACCGGCGAAGTTGAAATCCGCACATATGTCGCTGGCGAAGCCGATCGGCTGGCCTCGATCAAGCGATATCAAAACGGCGTTGAACAATTTTCGTACAGTGGCTTCAGCTATGGTCCCGATCGCAAAGTCGTAGCGGCATCCACCTTGGACTCGGCCCAACCATTTACCTTTCAGTACACCGATGTTTTGCCATCCGGCGCAACTGCACCCACTGGCCCGAGCGCGGGCGCGTGGAAAACCCAAACCGGTGCCGACGATTTTGCACGCCCGGCGTTTTTGTATCGATTCCTCGGTAGCACCAACAAACAGCACTACAATTTTGCCTATGCATCGCCGTTTACACCACGGCCCACCACCATGACGCGCGGCCTCAATGGTGCAGTCGCGTCGACCACTACATTCGTCTACGACGATTTCGGGCGATTGGTGCAAACTGTCACGCCGGAAACCGGCACTACCAACTTTGCCTACGACCTCGCCGGTAACCTCACGGCCAAGCGCATCGGTGTTGGCACCGCACTGGTACGCACCAGTCAATACACCTACGATTCGTTGGGCCGCGTGTTATTCGTTGATAACGACACCGAGAACCCAGTGGTTTGCGCCACAGCCACCGGGCCGGAGCCAACGCCAATTTCCGACGAAGAATATACCTACGACACCGCCCCCGCAGGCTTCACTGCCGCCGGCTGGAGTTGCGGCACTACCAACTCACAGGTTGGCCAAATTTCCAGTGCCACCGCCGTTGTGCAATGCACAGGTGGCGCTAGCTCCACCACGGTTAAGCGTGCGCGCTTGTATTGTTATGACGGCATTGGCAGACTTGCATCAGTGAGTTTTTCGACGGTGACCGGCGGCGTTGCCGGTGCGGTCGCAAAAATGCCGTTCTTTTACTCGGCTGGATCACGGATGACAAGTTATGGAGGCCCAAGCAATAGCAACCTACAAACTGGAACCGTTCTTGATCCTTCCTCCGGACGGCCATCGCAACTCCGTGTGTCCGTTACGGCACCTCCTTTTTTGTTGTTGTTTGTATATCCATTGGCCAGCAACCTCACCTACCGCGCCTTCGGTCCGCTCACCGGCTTTGACACCCCAATTTCACAACCCGTCACCAGCGGCAACACCCGCAAACTCACCATGCGCGCGACCTATCGTGCTGATGACGCTTTGCAATCCCTGTCCTGGCAGGGTGTGCCGGCAACTGGCACACCACCTACCGTTAGCTACCTCGTGCAAATCTACGGCTACGGTCCTGCTGGCGCCATGGTTAGCCGCTTTGACACCGGCGCGCAAACCTCGCGGTTTTACCAGTACGATGCACTCATGCGCCTAACCTGCGAAGCTCGCGGCGACAGCGCCGGCGTGCAACCCACCTATGCTGATTGCACTACCTCCTCCGCCCGCTTGGTCGCGCAACACACCTATAACGATGGCGCTTCCGCCCTCGCTCCTCCGGACACCCGTGCCAGCAGTTTTACCAATCACATCGCCGGTGCCGGGCCCTATCAAAGTACCGCCACCGAGACCTACACCTACGCAGGCGCTGGCTCGGGCCGTGTCACTACCATTTCGCGCGGCGCCGGCAACGACCTGGTCCTCGGCTATGATGCGCTCGGCCGCCGCAGCTTTGACTACGACTCCATCGACCCCACCCGCTCACGCCGTGACTACACCTACCTGCCCAACGGCCAACTCGGCAAAATTGTTGCGCGCTCCGCTGGCGGCGCAGCGTACAATACAACCATCCGGTACGACCACGCAGGCCTGCCCGTAACCGTGAGCTCCGGCAACGACAGCTACGAATTGTTTTGGGACGACCAAAGCCGCCTCATCGATATGGTGGTCACCAAACAGCCCATCATCAACACCGGCATCTTCACCGTGCGCTGGCACTATCACTACCTGGGCGCCAGCTTGCTCGCGGCCACTCGCGAAGTCGAACAAGGCACTTACGACACCAGCGGCGCCTACCAAAAAGTCTGGACCGTAAAACGCTTCTGGGTCATCGCCGATGAGCGCGGCCTGCCGCACCGTATGCTCGACGAGCAAGGCGCTGAATATTGGCGCGCCACCTGGGACGCCGCTGGCTGGCGCACCATCAGCACCCAAGCCGCCGACATGCAAGTGTGGTTTGGCCTGCCCGGCCAGCTGCTCCTGCCCTACACCGATGCCTACACCAGTGGCCTCGTCGGCGGCGTCACCAAAACCTGGTACCGCGCCCCTATCGCTATCAACCAATGGCGCGCCTACGACGCCCTCACCGGCATGTACCTCCAGCCCGACGACGCCGATCGCATCGGCCGCACCGATCCGGAGGGTTATGCGTATGCGCGCAGTAGCCCGACCACCGCGACGGATCGCACCGGAGCGTCGAGCATCGCGCGCTCACTTTGGCCCTGGCCATTCAGGATTGACGACAGTTGCGACGGCATACGGGAAGAAATGATCGCTGCGCTCAATCAAGCAATCAGCGACGTGATGAAGTGTACGAGTCTAAATTGCGGGTCAGGCGGCGGTGCTCAAAACTTCAAACGCCAATGGGTTTTTGCGCTCATGACAGGGAACACGTATTGTGCCAGCCCTGGTCATCCGGTCACGTTACCAAGTGGTGGCGACCCAATTGAAGTGTGGGGAGCCGATGCGCCAAAATCAAGCTGGGTAGGTACGCTCCGTCGTAACGGACAAGGTGAACAAGCGTTCACAAGGCCTGGCCGCTCAGACTTCCTCCAACATCGGAATACTGTCGTCGGCGCAACATTCCAAAAAAGTTGCCTCGCACGCGTACTTGCCCATGAAGCAGCGCATGGCGTTTTCGGCACACTTCCTTACGAGCAATTTGTTTCCTCCTCCGTATTCAATAGTCGTCAATATTTTGCGAAATACAACCAAGCCACCTCGCTTGGACGTGAATTGCCTGACAATTACGGCCGTGAAGACCACCACGGCAACATCGCCGGTCGCTCTTCTCCAGACCAACAACGAGCAAGTGACCCACAACCCTTGCAGGAGTGTGTTTCGTGCAAGTAGCGACCACCCTCGTTTTTTTGGTTGCAACGGTGTCAGCATGTAACGCGCCTGCAAATAGATCAGATCGTTTTGAACTCAATAGCATCTCAGAACCAGTGCCTGACGACGCTGACGATATTTTACTTAGTTTGAACGGGCTGCTACGGCTGCGCAACGAAGCCAACAAGAAGACTATTGACCCAACTATCGGGTACCTAAGCAATCTTATGTGTGGACAAAGCGATGGGCTTGGCCCAATCGACATCGAAACTTTTTATCCAATGGAACGCATCGCCGAGATGATGATGGTTACCTGCGGAAGATTCATCTTGAAAAACAACGACCAAATCTGCGGGCGAGGACCCAAGGAGCGGAAACGTTGTTTCGATCGATATTACAGCAAACCTTCACTGCCGCGGCTCACGCCGTGACTACACCTACCTGCCCAACGGCCAACTCGGCAAAATTGTTTCACGCTCGGTCAGCGGTGCAGCGTACAATACAACCATCCGCTACGACCACGCAGGCCTGCCCGTCACCGTGAGCTCCGGTGGCGATCCACCTGGCAGCTACGAATTGTTTTGGGACGACCAAAGCCGGCTCATCGATATGGTCGTGACCAAACAGCCCGTCATCACCCAAGCGGCTGCAGGACTGTGTCTCTTGCGACAATTAGCGCTGCTATTCATAGGGCTGATCGCCGCTTGCGAGCCGACGCCAAAGCAACCAGATTACATCACTGCGAATAGTATCTCAGAACCAGTGGACGACGATGCAGACGATATTCTACTCAGCTTGAACGGACTGTTACGCTTACGTACAGAAGCCAACAAAAAGACGATCGACCCGACGATCGAGTATTTGAGCAATCTTATGTGCGGTCGTAGCGATGGCCTTGGTGCGATTGATATCGATAACTTCTATCCGATGGATCGAATTGCATGGCGATGGCCAACTGCGGATTGTTCGTTTTGAAAAACAACGACCAAATTTGCGGCAAGCGGTCTAAAGAGCGAAAACGTTGTTTTGATATTATTCGTAACAAACCGCCTGCACCCGCTCTGCTCACGCCGTGACTACACCTACCTGCCCAACGGCCAACTCGGCAAAATTGTTAGCCGCTCGGTCAGCGGCGCAGCGTACAATACAACCATCCGCTACGACCACGCAGGCCTGCCCGTCACCGTGAGCTCGGGCAGCGACAGCTACGAATTGTTTTGGGACGAACAAAGTCGCCTCATCGACATGGTTGTGACCAAACAGCCTGTCATCAACACCGGCATCTTCACCGTGCGCTGGCACTACCACTACCTGGGCACCACCTTGCTCGCCGCCACCCGCGAAGTGGAACAAGGCACCTACGACACCAGCGGCGCCTACAGAGCCATCTACCGCAATGGCTGGACCGTCAAACGCTTCTGTGTCGTCGCCGACGAGCGCGGCCTGCCCCACCGCATGCTCGACGAGCAAGGCGCCGGAGACCGACAAGACAGCCGGCACTCAGCCTTCCCGAAGGCCAGAAACAAGTTGCACAAAACTAAAGTATTGCTTAATGTTTGTGCATGGTGGCGGCTGCTGACAATTCGCGCTGGAACCAGCTATTTGAGCTGGCTTCGGCGCAGCATGGAATGGTTACAGCAAAACAAGCTGCTGCCGCTGACTACTCACCGCAGCTCATTCATCACCATCTGGTGGGCGGCCGGCTAAAGCGACTCCACCGTGGGCTTTATCGGCTGGTTCATTTTCCCATGAGCGATCATGAAGAGCTCACGGCGATATGGCTGTGGTCCGAACACGCAGGCGTTTTTTCAAATCAAACTGCACTACTACTTCACGGCCTTTCCGACATGCTGCCAAGTAAAGCGCACATGACGCTTCCAGCGTCATGGCGACGAAGACGGCTTCGCGTGCCGCAAGGCATCGTGCTTCACTATGACGATATATCCGAAGCGGACAAAACGTGGTTTGGCCCGATTCGCATAACCACGGTTGGGCGAACACTGAATGACTGCGCCCGAGCAGGGCTTTCGCCGGAGTTGCTGCGCCAAGCAACAAAGCAAGCGCTGCGCCGAGGCCTGGTAACCAAAGCCGAACTTGGTGATGTTAAAACTGCGTTAAAAAGTTACGGTCGACTGTAGTGGCAACGCGTAGGTACATATCACCGGAATCATTTAAGCAAGCGCTGGAGCAAAGGCTCAAGGCCACTTCTCATGCGGGAACTGAATTCGCTCGCAAACGCCAGCTACTTGTCTTTGAGAGATTTTTAGCGCGCGTCTCGTTGGTGTTTGGCGACGCCGCTATGCTCAAGGGAGGGTTGGTTTTGGAACTTCGACTTGAACGTGCACGAACCACCAATGACGTTGATTTGCGCGTTTTGGGAGACCCGACCAAGGTGCAGGCACGTTTGCAGGAAGCTGGGCGCCTGGCCATGGGCGACTTCATGGCGTTTGAAGTCAGGCCCGACGATGAACACCCCAAAATTCACAACGAAGGGCTGCAATACGAAGGTGGGAGGTTTCGCGCTGAATGCCGACTTGCTGGAAAGTTGTATGGCCAACCGTTTGGCGTAGATATTGTGCTTGGCGAACCCATTTTCGGTGAACCAGAAATCGTGACAGCCGACGACACGTTAGCTTTCGCAGGTATCGCACCCCCGACGCTGCGCCTGTACCCCTTGGTGACGCACGTCGCAGAGAAGCTGCACGCGTACACGATGCCAAGAAAGCGCCCAAATTCGCGGGTGAAAGATCTTCCTGATATTCCGCTCCTCGCAATGGCCGGATCCGTTGATGCGCAACACCTGCGAGCCGCTTTGGAGCAAACGTTTTCGTTTCGCAAAACCCATGGACTCCCGCCATCGTTGCCTGACCCTTTGGCGTCATGGTCCAAGCCCTACGAGGCTATGGCAAGACAGGACGCGCTCCAGTGGCAAACGCTCAAAGACATCGCCGATGCCGCTGCTGCATTTGTTAACCCTGTTCTCGCGGGAGAAGTGGATGCCGTTTGGTCACCGTTGGCCTGGGCTTGGCAAAAGCGCACGTAACACCGAGAGCGAAATTCATCGTCTGGCGCAGGTGCCCGACCGCCAACCGAACAAACGTTGTAACTGGCGTGCGGTATCGCTCACGCCAAAATGGAGCCTGTCGTTCCGCTGAACCGTCGATATTTCATCCGGTGACTCGCGGACAAGCGTCGTGGGACAATTGACTTGCTGCTTGAGCCAAGGTCAAAATCATGGCAAGAACCACCATGGCGTTTTTGGGCTGTACACGTGCGTTGTATTCATCGATAGGTTTGGCGGTGGTCGTCGCTGTGGCCGGTTGCAATGCAAACGAAGCTAGGAGTGCGCCGGCCACCAATGAGCGGGCGCAAGCCGTGGTGGGGGCCGAGCTTTCGACCAATGATCCAGCGGTAGTTGCGTTGGTGGCCAACGGCGGCCGGGTGTTTTGCACTGGCACGCTCATATCGCCGCGCGTGGTAGTTACGGCCGCGCATTGCATTGATGATGGGGGTTCGAGTTTCGCGGTGTTGTTCGGCAACGATGCCGCGGCCGGCGGCGTGCAAGTTGATGTGCAGCGGGTCAAAGCGCACCCGTTGTGGACGGGCAACCTCAACGGCGGCAACGATATCGGTGTGCTGCTGATTGCCGCAGCGCAACCAACCATCACGCCGATTGCGCTCAATCGCACCGAGCCAACGATCGGTGGCGATTATCGCGTGGTCGGTTTTGGGATTCATGATCGCGACACCCGCGAACTCGATGGCAAAAAGCGCACGGCGATTATGAAGATGATCGGATTCAACAGCACATATGTTGAACTCGATGACCGCGACCCAGCCAACGCGCCGGATACTGCGATTTGCCAGGGTGATTCGGGCGGTCCGGGCTTCATCACCGCCGATGGGGTCGAACGCATTGCCGGCGTGCACTCGTATTCGATCCAAGGCTGCACCAATCCATCGGGCGATTCGCGCATCGATTTGTTCGCAGAATCCTTCGTGCAACCGTG
>JAYWHS010001117.1:0-2114 GCA_043777635.1 Kofleriaceae bacterium
ACCGCCGCCTGCCCCCGAGGCAGCAATGATTCCCGTGGTGGTGACGCTCAATGTGCCGCGCACCGAAACTTGTAGCCCACCACCACCACTGCCGCCAAAGCCAAAAATATTGAGTCCGCCGCCGCCGCCACTCGCACCGCCACCACTGCCGCCCAGCAGCGGCTGCAAATCTGCTGATTCACATTTGGCCCCAGGCAAACCGCCAGCGACGTTCGTCCCGTTATTTGTCGCGATACCGCCGCGTGCGCCGACATCCCGATAACCTGCGCCCCCACCGCCACTGTCGGCGGACCCCGTCGATCTGCCAGCGCCGCCGCCACCACAACCACTGCCGTTCGCGCCAACCACCACACCCGCTGCGCCGCCCCCTGGGCCAGCCTCGCTAACCATGTTTCCAACACCGAGTTGCGCCGACGCGTCGATGACGCCAGCTACAGCCGCATCACCATCGATCAACAAGACCACCGGTCTTGTCCCCACAAAACTAAGTTGCGCAGTTTGCGCCACAGCCAAATCGCGCATCGCGAACACCGCTTTGATCGCCACCTCGCCCATGATCATATCCGTAAAATAGATCCCGGCCTTTACGCCCAGCCCCGGCGCACGCAGATCGGAGATGTTGCCCATCACATTCACCGTAATTCGCCCGGTGTCAGTATAAAACGTTACGATGTCAGTGGCAGTGAACGGCAATGTGCCGGCGGCAAGATTCCAATCGCGCACATTGTTTGAAGGTAACAAATCATTGCAGCGAGCGAGCGAACCAGCGGCGCATCCCAGTGCACAAACGCGCGACTGTCCACATTCGCTCAATTCATCATTGACACATGTGGTGGCTGCACATTCTTTACTTGCATCAACCGGCACGCCACCGCAAACGCTTTCAATACAGGCTTGACCGTCGTCGCACAGCGTACCGTTTACGCATGGTTCGACCGGCGCGGGGGTGTAACAACCCACGAATAAGCCAATACACAGCAACACCGTCCCCACGGTTTGTCGTTTTGTCACGATTTCCATTGTTACACAAAACCGTCGAGCGGTGCCGAGAATTACCTGAGCGCACCTACGCAGGCGCAGATTTTGCTGTCCAAAATTAGCTACTTGAATCAATAGCCTGGTAGCCTAGCTGACCATGCGCGGGCTATTTCTGCGTTCTCTTATCTTCGCCTTTGTGGCGTTTGCGTGTCTTTTCGGTGGCGAATTCTTCATCGAATGGCACCGCGCTGGCTATCCAGGCATGGGCGACATGTCGTGGGCTGGCACCAACAACGCCAAGCTCGTCGATATTTTGTCACCGATGGCACGGGCCTACAACAACGTGTTGGCCATGCTCATCGCAACGATCGGGTTGGCAATTCCACTTACTGCGAATATGCACACCCCAAAACTCATCGAACTGTTTTTGCGCGACCGCATCAACCGTTGGGTGTTGGCGTTCATGGCGACTGGTGCCGCGCATTCGCTATGGGTCGCGTACATCATCGGGCCAAAATTTGCGCCGACCTGGGCCATTTCGGTTTCGGTGTTCGCCGCGCTCGCTGGCTGGGCCATCCTGATTCCGTACTTCTTCTATGTGGTGCGCTTTCTCGATCCATCCCGCGTCGTGGTTCGTTTGCGCGATGACACCATGCGCATCGTGCTCAAAGCTGCTGATCGTAAAATAGATATGAATGTTGCGCAGCACATGGTCGCGCAACGGATCGGCCAAATCGGTACCATCATCATCAAATCGTTAGAACGCGACGACCGTGATGTTGCGCGCGAAGCAGTGTGGGCGCTCAAAGGCTTACTTGACCACTACGAAAGCTTAAAAAACCGCATGCCCAAAGAATGGCACGCTGTCGATCGCGGCGATTTCATCGGATTTTCCGACGAAGCGCTCGAAATGCTCACGGAAAACAAGACCTGGTACGAAATGAAGTGCCTACAACAACTTGAACTTGGCTTCGTGCGGGCCCTCACCGAAACACCCGACACGGTTTCAAGTTTCTCCGACGCACTTCGCGTGATGGCAACCCAAGCGCAATTGCATCATCAAGATCATTCCTTGCGCTTGATGATTCGCTTCTTCAATAATTTTTTGCGTGAAGCTATCAAGATGCGCAATTTGC